>NZ_JBJDXL010000570.1:0-1977 GCF_051866655.1 Intestinibacter sp. | reverse complement strand
CTGGTTATGGTACGGTAACATCTGCTGGTCTTGGTCTAGGTAGTACTTTAGGAAATATTGGAGCTGATATTGCAGATGATAGTATGTCAGCATGGGACACTACTAAGAATGCTTTGTTTGGATTAGGAATGGATGTTCTTGGATTAATTCCTGGATTGGGAACATCAGCAAAAACAACTAAAATAGTTAAAGTCCTCAAACCAACAGCAAAGATAGCCTTAGCTATTATGTCAGGAATGGGAATGGTCAATTCTGTAAATGCCTTTACTAAGATGATGAGTAATCCATCTGAAATGACAGTAGCAGATTGGAGAGATGCACTTGCTGGTATTAAGGCTATTACTGGAGCAGTAAGGTCTAGAGGTACTACAATATCTAATAGAAGAGAACGAGAGAGAAATTATGTAACTTCAAATTATGTAAATGTTCCTGTTAAGTCTGGAAAATCTGTAAAAATGTCTGAAGAGTAGTTTAATAGATTAAAAAAGGCTAAAGGAATAGAAGAACAAAATAAGATATTAAAAGAAGTAGCTCCTGATGAAGAATTAGGAACTGAATTTATTTCTGGAAAGTTTAACCATCTACGTCACCCACTTCATAGAAATCCAAATGTAGAAAAAGGAACAGACTATGCTTAGATGGATTGGTCTCAGAGAGAATATTTACCAATAGGTTATACTTATGACACAGCAAGTGGGTAGGTAGTACCAAAGAAGTGGTCTAATGCTTGGTTAATAGATAAAGCAAATAGAATGGTAAGTTCTGATTAGGAGGATAATTCTTTTGGATTTAGAGAAAAAAATCCACTATATAAAGGAACATAGCAAGCTGTAGAACCACAGAAACCATCTTAGCCAGCACGAACTGCTACTTAGTCTTCTTCTGAATCATAGTCAACCAGTTCTCCTACAGAACCTAGAAATTTTGATAATCTTAGAAAATTAAGTTCTGGAACAAAACCACTAACAAAGAAAGAAATCTCCATAATTAATAGTGAGAGAAAAAGGCAAGGGAAGTCCCCCTTAACAGATTAGGAAATATAGAATTTGAATGCAAGAAGAATAGAAAGAGGTAAAAAATAGTAGAATAACTCTATTAAATCTCGATTAGCTCAATATAAGAAGGATAAAGTATTAGGAAAATATAATACTCCAGAAGATGATATAAAAAGAGCAATGGATGAACTTTCTGTATCTGGTAATATAAGATCTAATGCTAGACAATATTATTCTAGTGACTTAGACCGTATTAATGATTATTTTAGTAGATATAGTACTTATAGAAATTTAGGTAATATACCAGAGTATAATCAATCATTAAGAGGAGCTGCTTATAACTCAAGACAGAAAATGTATGAAAGGTTATTTGCATTAAGAAAAGGAGGTATTCTAAAGTTTGAAGGAGGTGGTTATTGGAGAACTGGCTATCTTACTGATAAAGGAACTAAAGAAAATGCAACACATCCTGATACATGGGGAAATTACTATGATTTTGATAAAATTCTACAAGAAATTCCAGATAGAGTTACCCCAGATGCTAATAAGTTTATAACCTCTATGAATAATCTAAATAAAATTAAACAAGATAAGAATTTAGGTTTTGGTAAAAACTTAAATGAAAGAGGTTATGCTGATTGGAATAAAGAATTTAATAATACTGGTTTTAATCATTTCTTTTAGTATAATGAGGGATTAAATGATTACTTAGGACCTTCAACATATAATAGACACTAGTTAATTACTAAACTATAGGATACATATAACAGTGCAGAGAAAGCTCTTAATATAAATGGTTAGAATGTTTATTATAATGGTAGTTAGTGGGTACTTGCTCAACCTACAACAGAAGAAATAAAACCTGAGGAGGAATAGAAACCAGGTGAACCTGAAGAGGTTTAGAGTTCAGAAGTAAAACCTAGAGTTGCATTATCAGGAGAAGATGCAGTAGCTAAAGAAGCCAAGCAAGCTACTAGTAGAG
>NZ_JBJDXL010000569.1:0-8772 GCF_051866655.1 Intestinibacter sp. | reverse complement strand
ATATAAAGAATTTAATCGAATAAAGGAATTATTTATGGAATTAGCGACAAGAGATATTTATATTACTCAATACATGATAAAAAATAGATTTGTAGAATTATTTTAATCAATAAACTTTATATTATTTATTTTAGAAAAATAGATATTAAAAACGATATAATTCTTCACAAAGTTCTTGAACATATTTATAATAGCTCAGAAGAGGAGTGAGTAGCTTCGCTAAAGATAAATATAAGTTATAAATTCAGATTGAACAGCTACTCACAATAATCCTGATGGATCAAATTATTTATTTTCCTCTGATTCTTCTGTGTTAAATTCGATTAATTTTTGCACATATACTTTGTTTGCAAATGCTTGAGTTGCTGCAACTAGTATTTTGTTGTGTATATTTTCCTCGATTTGGTTGTCATCTTTTTGCTCTAAAAATGTGTTTTTTAGAGAGCGCTCTAATTCGCAGCAGAAGGTATTGTAGAAATCCTCGGCTTCGCCGTCCTGATTATTTATTATTTTAGAAATTTCAGATATGCTGAGTATTCTCTTTAAGACAGAGATGATTATCAAATATGCAACGTGAAATTTCTTGTAGTGTTTTTTAGAAGGACTTTCTATTACTTTTTGCTTTACATAGTTATTTATCATAGATTTAGTTATTATTTTTTCGTCGCCTTCGGAAGAAAAAATGCTAAGAGAGGTTTCGATTATCGATAAAACCTGATCCATGTACAAATCTATATTTGGTAGCTCATTAAATCTCGGAAGGTGAAAATCTAAAATTTCCTTTATATAATGAGAATCCTTAAAATCCAAATTTACCAGCTCCTTATTTATTTAGTATCTACCTAGAAATTTTATCATTAAGAGGAAGGATAATCAATAGTAGTTTATATAATATTAAATACTATATTATGTAATTTGAAATATAAAAGTTCTTGACTTAGTTACATAAAAAATATAACATAGTATTAGATACTATGTTATATAAAATTATAAAATACATAAAATAGATATAAAAAGAATTGATAAAAAAGAAAGGTATGATATATATGAAAAAAATAGCTATATGGGGCGATTCTGTATTAAAGGGAGTTATACTAGAAGAGGGAAAGGATAGATATTCTCTACTAAAAAACAGCAGTGTGGAAATAACTAAAAAGGAATTTGATTTCGATATAAAAAATAATTCTAAATTTGGGCTTACAGTTACAAAAGCTATGAAGCTTATACAAAAGAGTCTATCTAAGGAGGAGCTTCCAAATTATGCTTTGGTGGAATTAGGTGGAAATGACTGCGACTATAATTGGAAGCAGATTTCTGAAAATCCAGATGGGGAGTACTTGCCAAATACGCCTCTTCCTAAATTTAGAGAGAGTATAAATAATATTATAGAAAGCTTTAGAGAAAAGGGGATCGAGCCTATTTTAACTAATTTACCTCCGCTTTCTTCTCAAAAGTATTTCGATTGGTTTGGCAAAAACGGTCTAAATACAGATAATATAAGAAAATGGATGGGAGATATAAATAGGATTTACAAGCACCAGGAGATATATTCGCTTGCACTTATGGATATTGCGAATACACAAAAGTGCGATTTAATCGATATACGTACGCCGATTATACTTGAGCAAAATACAGACGATTTTATATGTGAAGACGGGATCCATCCAAATGAAAGGGCGCATAAGTTAATCGCCGACACTTTTATAAATTATATAGCCGATAGAATAATTTGCGTGTAATTTATTGAAAAGACTGAAATAAGTCTGAAAAATTTCTCAGGGGTGGAAAAAATGTGTATTAATTATTAAGGAATATAATGTTAAAATAAAATTGAACAATAAATACAGAAGAAAGGTGACATTATGAAATTAATAATAGATTACGCAAATTTAGAAAAAATAAAGGAAATGTATATGTACTATCCAGTAGATGGAGTTACTACAAATCCATCTATTTTAGCAAAGGAAAATAGAAACCCTTATGAAGTTTTAAAGGAAATCAGAGAATTCATAGGCGCTGAAGGAGAATTACATGTACAAGTAATATCAAAAATCGCTGAAGATATGGTTGAAGAGGCTGATAAAATAAGACAAGAGCTAGGCGATAATACCTACATAAAGGTGCCAGTTACAAAGGAAGGTCTAAAGGCTATAAAAATTCTTGCAAAAAAAGGCGTTAATGTAACTGCAACAGCTATATACACACAAATGCAAGGATATCTTGCAGGAAAGGCTGGGGCTAAATACGCTGCACCTTATGTAAACAGAATAGACAACCTAGGGGCAAATGGAGTAAAGGTCGCAAAGGACATACATGATATATACGTTAAAAATAACATAGAAACAGAAGTAATAGCAGCTAGCTTCAAAAATTCTCAACAAGTTTTAGAATTAGCAAAATATGGGATAGGTGCTGCTACAATAGCTCCAGATGTAATGAACGGTTTAATTAAATTAGATGCTGTTACATGTGCTGTAGACGCATTTATAAAGGATTTCGAAAGCGTATGTGGAGAAAATGCAACAATGCTAAATATATAAATCATTATAAACCATTAAAAAATTAATAAATCTTAACAAACAAAAGAGTATAACAGACGGTAAAATCTGTTATACTTTTTTGTATAGAAAATTATTTACAGGGAGATTTTTAAATGAAAATTGAAGATTATAAAAAGAAGCGAGAAGAAATTGAAAAAGGCTTACAGGAGCTAAATAAAAAGAGCAATTTTATAAGCTGGATTAGAGTAGCTCTATTTATCGCGATTGTGGCATTGTTGGCGTATGGATATTTTAATAAAAATAATATGTTTTATGTGTTGTCGTTGGTTTTGACTGTTGTTTTCTTGGTGGCTGTTAAGCTTCACAACGATATAGAGGCGAAAATTAAATACAGAGAAAGCAAAATCAAGGTATATAAAAAGTACATCAAGAGATTAAATGGTACATGGTACGACTTCAGAGACAAGGGAACAGAGTACCTAGATGAAAAAATGCCTCATTTGAAGGACTTAGATATATTTGGAGAGGGATCTCTATACCAATATATCTGCAGCGCTAATACTGTCTACGGTAAGAAGTGTTTAGTAAATCATCTTAAAAACACAGAGTACAACCTAGATGATATAACAAAGCATCAAAAGGCCGTCGAGGAGCTATCTCATATGCAGGAATTTTCCGATGAGATAGAGACATTATCTAATTTAATAAACGAAAATAAAAAGAAAAACGTAAATAAAGAGATAAAAAAATTCTTAGAGGTTTGCGAGGATGAAGGCTCTAATCAAGCTAGCGTAAATAGATTTTTGATGTGGATACTGCCACCTGTATTTATAGCAGTTGTAGTGTTGTTTTTAATTGGGATAAATCCAGTCAGATATGCAAATATTTTAAAATTAGTTTTGATAGTGAACCTTTTATTGGCATTTTTAAATATGCAAAGGAGCACAGCCGTGCTAATACCTGTAGCAGATTTTTATAAAAATATAAAGGTCTATGAAGATATATTTAAAGAAATTGAGAGCAGGGAATTCACAAGCCCATATTTAAAAGAGCTAAAGCAAACTCTAAACAAAGATGGAGGGAGCTTAAAAGCACTAGGCGAACTCAAAAAAATAGGAGATTATATAGCGCTTAGACAAAATTTCGTCGCAAACGTCTTGTTAAATGGCGCGTTTTTATGGGATTTTCACTGTATAGATATGTTCGACAAGTGGAAAATCAAATACGGAAAATATATAAGAACCTACCTAGAGGTCGTAGGCGAAATAGAAGCTCTAATAAGCTTAGCGTCTATCACATATCTTAGAGACGACTATACATTTGCAGATATAACTGAAGACGAAATACCTCAGATAGAATTTAAAGACCTAAAGCATCCTCTTATAAAAATAGAAGACGCAGTAGGAAATGGAGTCAGCCTAAAAGGAAAAACCTGCGTGATCACAGGCTCTAACATGTCAGGAAAGACTACCTTCCTAAGAAGCATAGGTATAAACCTAGTCCTAGCATATGCTGGAGGCCCCGTACTAGCGTCTGAATTTAACGCATCTGTAATGAAAATACTTACATCGATAAGAGTAGAGGACAATGTAAACAAGGGAATTTCCACTTTCTATGCAGAGCTACTTAGAATCAAGGACATGACAGAGTACAACGAAAACCAAAGCCCGATGATATGCTTAATAGACGAGATATTCAAGGGCACAAATTCAGCAGACAGAATAATATGCGCCACAGAGGCAATTAAAAAGCTTTCAAACACTTGGAGCATAACACTAGTATCTACACACGACTTCGAGCTATGCAACCTAGAAAGCGATGAAAATATAAAAGCTGTAAACTACCATTTCGCTGAATACTACGAAAACGACGAAATTAAATTCGACTACAAAATCAGAGATGGAAGATGCGTAACTACTAACGCCAAATTCCTGCTTAAGATGGCAGGTATAGCCGATGTTGATATATAATAGATAAAAATAAAGTGATAGATATAGCTCTATCACTTTATTAATCATCGTCTTTTGTATATTCTAATATATCCCCAGGCTGACAGTCTAATGCCTCACATATTTTGTCTAAAGTCGTAAATCTTATTGCCTTTGCCTTTCCATTTTTTAAAATAGAAATATTTGCCATAGTTATTCCGACCTTCTCAGATAATTCCGTCACGCTCATTTTTTTCTGTGCTAAAACCACATCTAAATTAATTCTTATACTCATTTGACCACCTCTATATTGTTAGATCATTTTCATCCTTTAAATCGCACGCCTTTTGTACTAGATGTGCAAGTACAGCAGTAAAAACTGATATACACATAGCTACGAATATTATAAATAATATTATAATTAAAATACTTGGATGTAGCAAATTTAAAAATAATAAAATAATCGCAGCTATAAAATATAAAACGCATTCTGATAGAGCGTATCTTCTGATTTTATTTAAAGAATCCATATTCTTTTTAGAAAATGAATTGTCGTTGTTGATTTCGTTTGAGATTTTCCAGCCTTCAAATAGCGCTCCATAAAATGGAATCGCTGTTATCCAGATAAATATTAGACAAGGGTAGAACATATAGCTGTACTCTGGATATTCAGAGGCTATATCGCGTCCATATATTGGAACTATGACTAGGGCGACAATTGCCAATATAATACAAGTCAAGCTTATAAATAATTTTAATGATCTCGCTAATTCATTTTGCTTCATAACAAACCTCCTCAAGTTTAATTATTATGAGTTTATAATAACAAAGAAAAAAGGTCAAGTCAATAATTATTTATTGTTTATCGATAAAAAAATATTGTTTTTTAATATGAATAATGACTAAAAAAGTTGAATTCAGTTGTTTTATGTACAGAAAAAACATATTATGGTATAATTAGTTCAATAATTTAAAAATTAGATATAAAAATAGATGAGGTGACAGATTTGAAGGAATTAGAGGCGAAAATACTTAGCGAGGGGACTGCTATCAATGAAACAGTGCTTAAGGTAGACTGTTTTTTAAATCATCAAGTAGATCCTTTTCTAATGCAAAGAGTGGGAGAAGAATTTGCAGAGTACTATAAGGATAAAGGCATAACAAAGGTATTTACTATAGAAAGTTCGGGAATAGCTCCGGCTGTTATGACAGCAATAAAATTAAATGTACCTATGGTCATACTAAAAAAACAACAATCTAAAATATTAAATGGAGATGTTTACCAAACTAAGGTAACTTCATTTACAAAGGGAACTAGCTATGAGCTTACTCTATCTAAAAAATACATAGATAAAGACGACAAAATTCTATTAATAGATGATTTTTTGGCAAATGGAGAAGCTGCTTTTGGTGGAATTAGATTGATTGAAGGAGCAGGAGCGACAGTTTCAGGAATAGGTATAGTTATAGAAAAATCATTCCAACCTGGAAGACAAAGACTTGACGATGCAGGATACGATGTATATTCTCTTGCTAGAGTAAAAAGACTCGCTGAAGGTGTTATTGAATTTGTAGAAGAAGTGTAAATAGGTGGGACTGTTCGTTTTGAATAGTCCTTTAATAATGTCAGATAAAGGAGAAAAACATGGAATATTGGGATATTTACGACAAGGATAGAAATTTTACAGGTAAGAAAAAGGGAAAATACGAAAAATGGAACGAGGGCGAATACCATCTAGCTACAGAGGGCTGGATTATAAATTCTAAAAAACAAATCCTAGTCCAACAGAGATCTGATAAATGTGAGATTTTGCCTGGAGTGTGGGCTCTTACAACAGGTAGAGTGATATCAGGTGAGACAACTAGACAGGGATGTGTAAGGGAGCTAAGAGAGGAGCTAGGCATCACAGTCAAAGAGGAGGACTGCGAGCTTGCCGGTACTTTTAATACTCGCCTTGGAATGATATGGGATATATATTTTGTCAGAAAGGACGTCGATCTCAGTGATATAGTGCTTCAAGAAGAAGAGGTAGCTAGAGTAAAGCTTGTGAGCACTGATGAGTTTAGACAAATGCTTAAAGACGGTACAATGTATGAATACGAGGAGATATACGATTTACTAGATGCTATAGACAATAAACTTGATTAAGTGAGGCGAAAATTATGATATACAGATTGACTATAGAATTCACTTTAGATAAAAAGCAGAAGCTAGACTACAACATAGGCTCTGTGCTTCAGGGGATAATGATGACATTTTTAGATAGAGATTACGGAGATGTGCTTCATAGACAGTCTTTAAGACCGTATAGTCAGTATTTTGAAATCAAAAATAATAAGTATTATTGGGTGATAAATACATTGACTGAGGAGGCCAAGGCAAAAATTATAGATAAGATTTTAACATCAGATAGAAGAATTTTAGATTTGACATATAGAAAAACGAAGCTGATTATACAAAAGATGGAGTTATGTGAGGCTGTGATTTTAGATGATATTGGGAAAAGAGATATAGTAGTGAATTTCAAGACGCCAACTAGCTTTAAGAGGACTTCTGGAGGCTATGAGATTTTTCCGACAGTTAAACATATTTTCAACAGTATTATAAATAAGTACAAAAATTTCTCAAAAAATGACTTAGAAGAAAATTTTCTTGAAAAAATTGTTGAAAATGTGGAAATAACAGGATATAATTTAAGAACAAGTCATTTTGGAGTGAAAGGAAATTATGTACCAGGATTTATGGGAACTGTAAATTTGAAGGTAAAGGGGAGACAAGGCTTTAAAAATGAGGTTATGAAGCTATTACAATTTGCTATCTACAGCGGTGTAGGTCTCAAAGGAACCATGGGAATGGGGGCATTTGAGATAAAATAACAAAAATCTACAAAAAAATTAAAAAAAAAGAAGGAATTTAAGTTAAAATGTAGAATATAATAAGGTATCACTAAAATATCGAAAAAACACATCAAAATCACACAAAAATCTATAGTATTCAGCATTATAAAAATCGATATAAAAATTTTAAAACGAAATAAGGATATTTGTCGTATTTCGTGTAATTTTATTTGCTATGTATTAGTATTTTTAAAAATATATACTGATTGAAGTATATAAAGAGGGTAATATTATTAAGGGGGTAAAATACGTCTATGGAACTAGATATGAAAAATGTTGACACAATGGAAAACGACATGGGAGAAGTATCAAAAGAATTTGCAAACCTAGATGATTCAGTAAAAATGTATTTGAAGGAAATAGGAAATATACCTCTATTGACTAAAGAAGAGGAGCTAGAGCTTGCAAAAAAAGTTTCAGAAGGAGATGAACTAGCTAAACAAAAATTAGTAGAATCAAATCTCAGACTAGTAGTAAGTGTTGCTAGAAAATATTTGAGAAAAGGGATGCCTATGCTAGATTTAATTCAAGAGGGTACATTAGGTCTTATAAAGGCAGCCGAAAAATTCGACTACACAAAGGGCTTTAAATTCAGCACTTACGCAACTTGGTGGATTAGACAAGGCATCACACGTGCCATAGCCGACCAAGCCAGAACTATAAGAGTGCCAGTCCATATGGTAGAAAAAATAAATAAATTATCGAGCGTATCTGCAGCACTAGCAGCAGAATTAGGCAGAGATCCAAAGCCAGAAGAAATCGCCGACAAAATGGATATGTCTGTAGACAAGGTCGTAGAAGTCATAAGCGTCTCTCAAAAGCCGACATCTATAGAATCCACAGTAGGAAAAGAAGACGACACAGAGCTAGAGGAAGTATTGCCAGACAAAAACGCTCTATCACCAGAAGAAATCGTAACAGCCTCTTTGCTAAAGGACCAAATAGAAGAAATCCTAGGAACCCTAACTGAAAAAGAAAAAGGCGTACTAGAACTTAGATTTGGCCTAAATGGAGGAGAAGCACATACTCTAGAAGAAGTCGGTAAGGCCTTCAACGTCACTAGAGAAAGAGCTAGACAGATAGAAAACAAAGCTCTTAGAAAGCTATCTCATCCAAGTCGCGCAAACAAGCTGATAGATTATTATTATGACATATGCTAGGCAAAACGCCTGTTAAAGCACCATGAGAAATTTTTTCTTGTGGTGTTTTTTAATGGCGTAGTTGCAGGCATAGTTGGACCGTGGCATCTTGGATAAATTGCTGCGTGTAGATTTTGGGAAAATGAATTTGACACAGAGAGAGACAATTTCTCGATGGACGCAGTCGCCTTATGTATAACGATATATATAATCTCTCTAAATAATCTAGTATTTATATTTGATATATATAATCTAGTATTTGAATTTAATATATTAATTATTTGCTTGAACTTTAAAATCGTATGG
>NZ_JBJDXL010000568.1:0-1998 GCF_051866655.1 Intestinibacter sp. | reverse complement strand
TATATTAATTCTCCTGTATCATTAAAGATTTCTATGCTTGGTCCTCTTTCTGGATCTTCACTGACCCATTGCCTAGCCCAAGTGCTTTTTCCAGATGCTGGAATACCTTGTAGAACAATTATTTTCTTAATCATAACAATTCTTTTAAATCGTTTATGTACTTAGATTTCAGATAATTTAGAGCACTATGCTGTATTTGTCTAACTCTTTCACTTCCTATTCCAAAACGTCTTGCAATTTCTTCATTAGTCATAGGATTCATTCCTATTCCAAAAGACATTCTAAGAATATCTCTATCCCTGTAAGGTAGCTTTGAAAGAATTCTGTTTATTTCATTGGATAGATCGCTCTTAGAAACTTCTGCATCAGTAGATATTGCCCCATCATTTGGAATAATATCAAGAAGGCAGCTAGCATCTTCATCCTTGATAGGATTTTCTAAAGAAACCGATCTATTCATTGACGCCATTGTTAAACAAATCTTATCATAGTCTATATTAGTAAGTTCTTCTAACTCTCCAGTTGAAGGTTTTCTACCATGCTGTTGTTCAAACTGCTCTATAGCTTTATTTATCTTATTCATGCAGACAACCTGATTTGCAGGAACCCTAATGGTCCTACATTGATCTGATAGGGCTTTTATGATAGCTTGTCTGATCCACCATACTGCATAAGAGATAAATCTAAACCCTCTGGTCTCATCAAACTTTCTGGCTGCCTCTATTAGTCCTATGTTTCCTTCTTGTATAAGATCTACTAGAGCCAGTCCTTTGTTTTGATACTGCTTAGCTACAGAAATTACGAAGCGTAAATTTGCTTCTACTAGCTTCTTAACTGCAGCCTCATTTCCTTCCTTTATCTTTTTTGTAAGTTTTATCTCCTCTTCTTGACTAATCATAGGCTGACGGGATACATCCTTAAAATAAGAATTCAAGGATGCATCCTGCCTATCAGTTATAGATTGAGAGATTTTGAAACTTCTCATCTAAGAGAGATTCCTGTGCTAGTTGAATATTCAATAGTATCTGCTTGTAGAGCACTAGATAGAGTAGCTTCAGCGCAAGCGGAAATACCATCAGATAGTCTATACTGGGCAGCATAGGTATTTATATGCCCATAGTTATTAACAATATTTTCTCTAGAAGATACTGATCTTCTAGTTATTCCTAGGCTATCCGCGTCCTCTAGGGAATCTAGATCGGTTCCCATATAGATGAAGGACCAATCATATTTCTCTTCCTGATGCTTTATCATTTCTCTAACTGTCTCTAGTCTATATTTCCTGGAGCTATTCTCTTCTCCATCAGTCATTATGACAATTAGATTCTTAGAAGGACGTTGAGACTCGTCCATAGCACAGAGCCACTTACCAACCTCGTCGATTGCTGTACCGATACCGTCGTTCATAGCGGTGCATCCTCCAGGAGAATACTTAAGTTGTGGAAGATCTTTCACAGGCTTTCCAAGGTAGTCTTGATGGACCTCATCGGAAAACCTATACACGGATACGATGCATTCTCCACAATCTACATTCTTTTGTTCGTCTACTAGTTTCTGAAAACCTCCGATTACATCGGAAGTAGAACCGTACATTGATCCACTTTCATCAAGTACGAAACAAATATGTAATAAGTTACTTTTCATTATGCTTCGTCTTCTATGTTACTTTCACCTTTATCAAGAAGTTCTTGTTCCTTATTCAAGAACCTAAAACACTTTAGCTTGAAAGCTCGTATCACCCCATCGTCTATCTTAATTACGACTCCCTCATGAGGAACTTTATTAACGCAGTGTGGAGAATCTTGTTCCATATAGAAATTAGGATCTCCTGCTAGCCTATCTATGAAGTTCTCGTTCCAATGCTCCGAAGGATTCAAATCGGGATACAAGTCCTTAGCTACGCCGCAGAAACACTCTTCAACAGGAGTAAGTCCTACTTGAGCACACCATTGTTGCACTTGGTGAGGAGTAAACTCAAGTACCTTACCTTCTACGTTG
>NZ_JBJDXL010000567.1:0-8791 GCF_051866655.1 Intestinibacter sp. | reverse complement strand
TTTTTAAATATAATAGAGAATTAAGAGAATGGATGAGAAATTTTAATGGGGTTGCCACTAAGTATTTAAATAATTATTTAACGTGGTTTAAATTTTTATTTATAAGTAAGAAATATAAAGAATTTAATCGAATAAAGGAATTATTTATGGAATTAGCGACAGAGGATCTTTATATTACTCAGTACATGATAAAAAATAGATTTGTAGAGTTATTATAATGAATAAATTTTATTTTATAAAAATAAATATTTAGAGCTATAATTCTTCACAAAGTTCTTTAATATATTCATAATGGCACGGAGACATGGTAGTAGCTTCGCTATAGATATATATTAGATATTAAATAATATTCATTTATTAATATTTCTTGTTAATTCTTTCCTATAATATGTATTTACCTATCACTTTTATAAAACTTATATATTTTACTTATAATAAAATAGCTAATATAATAAACTTGTAAATAACTTCGAACAAAAGGAGATAATATTATGAAGGAAAAACAATCAAAATCATTTATTTTGTGGAATCTATTTAAATCAATGTTCGTATTGAGTTCATGTACCTTCGGTGGTGGATTTGTAATCGTATCACTTATGAAAAAGAAATTTGTAGAGGAATTAGGATGGCTAGATGAAGACGAAATGCTAGATATAACAGCTATAACTCAGTCATCTCCAGGTCCACTTCCTGTAAATGCATCAGTTATTATAGGTTATCGCATGTGCGGAATTTTAGGATCTATAGTCGCTATTTTAGGGACTATAATACCTCCAATGGTTATTATATCAGTCATATCAATATTTTATACAGAATTTAGAACTAATAAATATATAGCAATCGCTCTTCAAGTTATGAGAGCTGGAGTTGCTGCAGTAATTTTTGATGTAGTTATAAACCTTATGAAAAACGTAGTGAAAACAAAGAGATATTTATATATCGCTATGATGGTAGTAGGATTTGTAGCAACTTACCTACTTAAAGTAAGTGCTATGAATATTATATTAGTTTGTCTTTTAATAGGTATTGTAGATTTAATGTTAGAGCTAAATAAAAATAAAGTAAAAGGAGGTAATCAAAGATGCTAATTTTAAAATTATTCTTCAGTTTCTTAAAGGTCGGTTTATTCAGTGTCGGAGGTGGTTATGCTGCTATCCCACTTATACAAGATCAAATAGTAAATGTTCATCAATTGATGACTTTAGAAGAATTCACTGACTTAATCACTATAGCTGAGATGACTCCTGGGCCTATTTCTATAAATTCAGCGACATTTGTCGGCACTCGTCTTGCTGGACCTCTTGGAGTTATTATTTGTACTTTAGGGTGTATTATACCTTCATTTATAATTTGTTTGACATTAGCGTATTTTTATTATAAATACAGAAGCTTCTCAGGAGTTCAAACCGTACTAGCTTCACTAAGACCTGCTGTAGTCGCTCTAATAGCTTCTGCTGGTATGTCAATACTTATGCTAGCACTTTTCAACGCAGATATATCTAACTTTAAATTAGGCGACTTTAAGTGGATTGAATGCGGACTGTTTGTAGCAGGGCTATACGCACTTAGAAAATATAAGATGAATGCTATAACTGTGATATTAGGTAGTGGTGTTGTCGGAACCTTACTTTATCTAATTACAGGATTTGTTGCATAAAATCAAAAATACCACCAATCGTAGAATTTGCGACTAGTGGTATTTTTTTATATTATCCTAGAATCCTTTAGCAGCATCTGATGTTGGTGCAAATATTGATTCTACTTGTTCTTCTGTTAATTCAACGTCGAATACCTCTTTATAGTATTTTTCAACTTCTTCATTTAAATCTATATCTTCAAATAAATCTGGATATACAGTCTTAGCATACCATAATAGAGTCATAGGAGTATCTGCTCCTGGAGTGTAGCTTCTGTACATTCCTAGAGGAGTTTTGTAAACTTTTTTATCTTGAACAGCTTGTATTTTACTCCAATCGTTGCTACCTATAGTATTGTTGTATAAATCTTCTGGTTGAGCTTGAGTAAAGTTTGTTATAAATATAATTTCTGGATTGTACTTATAAATTTGTTCCATATTAATTGGCACTGCATTGTCTTTGTCTATATCGTCAGCTACATTTTTAGCTCCTATAGCTTTTGCCCACCAGCTTCCGAAGAACTGATTACCTGATGTAACTATTGAAGTTTCATCGTATTTGAATAAGAAAAATACATTAGCTCTTTCATCATCTGGGATATCTTTTACTCTTTCTTGAACCATATCGTAAATTTCGTTGCTGTATTTTTCTACCTTGTCTGCTTTAGCATCTTCTGGGAATATTTGACTTAATAAGTCTATCCAGTTGTTTAAAGTTTCTATAGAATTGTATTCCCATTTGTTAACTGATATTGCAACTGCGTTAAATCCAGCTTCTTTTAATTTTGATCCTATTTCTGGATCTGAAGCTCCGTAGAATACTACGTCTGGTTTTAATTTTAATAATTCCTCTGTATTTACTTCGCTATCTTTTATAAATCCTGTATCTGCATTTAATATTTCTGGGTATAATTGCCCTAAAAGTCCGTTTTTAGCTGCAGTCATACTTGGTTCTGACATACCTACTATTTTATCAGCTGAGTTAAAGAATATTGCTAAAACTGATGGAAGTGGTAGTATATCACAAACTGCTATACGTTCGATTTTAGATGGAAGTGTAACTTCATCTCCTGCTTGGTCAGTTATAGTTATTGTGTCGCTAGCACTTGATGATGCTGAACTAGCTTGTGAACTAGAGCTTGATTTAGATGTTGATGAACATCCACCAAATATTGGTAACATAGTTACTATTAGTAACATACATATTATTTTTTTGAATTTTTTCATTTATAAAATTCCCCTCTCTTATAAGTTTTTATTTATTATATTTGGTATTTCATCTCTATAAATTCGCCCTGAAAATCCCTCATGAGGCAAAGATATAAAGTTTGAATCAATTGGACAAATAGGTTTATAAAGTGGATCTGCTATTATAGCTTTTGCATTCTTTAAGCAAGATGCTATCTCTTCTTCATCCATAGCTATACAGTCTCCCTCTAGAAGGAGTTTTTCGTCTGTTTCCAAAGCTGATATTACTTTTACTGTCTTATCTTTTTCTTCTGCTATAGCACATGCTAGAGATTCCGACATAACACTTTCACCTATTATAGTTATGTCTGCATCTTCTACTGTTTTTCTATTTTTATAAGCTATTTTATTTTCTTTTGTCTTTATAGCTTCGTTTAAATCATTTAAAACTATTTCTGCAAATTTCTTTCCAAATGGTGTACCTACTACATAAGGAATACCGAATTTTTCGTATAGGTATTTTGCAACTCCCATTCCTGAATAAGATACTACTAAGTTTACATCGGCAGCCTTAGATTTTTTTATATCCTCTAATGTAGAACCCATAGCCCAAGTGCTGACTACTTCAAATCCGTCTGATTCTAGTAATTCCTTCATAGCTTCCACACTTTTATTTACAGAAAAATCTAACGGTGTAGCGCCTATTATATTTGCTCTTTTTTTGCCATCTGTACCCTCTGATTTTTCACATACAAATCTCTTAGCTAAAGCTTCAAAGGCTTTATACGCACCATCTATATACGAATGCATTCCTGTTGTATCAAATCCAAAAGTAGGTATATTTGTCTCTTTTTCGATTATAGATGCAATAGCCTTGAAGTCAGTTCCTATCATCATAGGTATAGGAGTTCCAGTCATAGCTATAAAATTAGGTGAAAGCTCTTTTGCAGTGTATATTATGTCGTCTATAAACTTGTCGTCATCCCCCATTATAGCTTCCATTTCAGATATTCCTGAGATATATACCATACTGTCGATATCATACCATCTAGGCTCGTCGTGAGTGTTGTATGTAGAGTTACATCCTGAAGCATCGTGCATTACTGTAAGTCCGCCTAATTCATATAAAGCTGAACAAACTCCAAATGCATCTGCTGAATAAATAGATATTCTACTTGCAATTTGTCTCATAATTTTCACACCCCAATCCTTTGAATTGTATTAATTTTTTAGCATCTTTTTCGTTTAAAAAGGCGTCAATCATAAGATCTGCTAATTTGACTATTCCGTCAAATCCGTACATTCCTCCACCTTCAACTATATTTACAAAATTATTACTTCCTGTGAAATACGCTGCCTTTTGACCTAGAGCTAGTATTTTTTCGTCGCTTTTTCTATCTACAAAACGCATTTTTACATGTATTGTCGCGTAAATTTTTATTTCTGGATAGTTTTCCTTAAGCCAATTGAAGTCCTCTTGTTCTTCAGCTATAAAGCTATCTACATATATACTCTCTACATTAAATCCATGCTCTAAAAGAAGTCTAGCAAGTCCTAGAGGTCTCATAGTAAGTGTGTAGTCTATTGCTATAGGAGTATCGCCTATTACCTTTTGAGACTTGTTTAGAGCTTCTGTAGCTGCTTTTTTATTTTCTTCAAAATCCATTTTTTCTACACCTAGAGCTTCACAAAGCAAGTCTAAATTCTTTTCTATTTCATCAAATCCATAGCATAGAGGTAAATATAGATGCTTTTGACCTAATTTTTCTTCTAAATATCTACCTGCTTCTCTAGCTACAGGGTTGTAGGAAATATTTATAGAGCTCTTGCCCATTTCTTTGTACTCTGCATAAGTCTTAGTATCTGTAATCTCCCTAAGAGTAAATCCATTGTCTCTTATGATTTTTACTAACTCACTGCTTTCATCAGTTGAGTAGTTATTTCCAATTATATTTACGCTCTTTTGTTCTAATTCTTCTTTGTCTAGTAGGCTGTACAATTGTCGTCTCATTATTTGATCTGGTGTAAGTCCACTTTTTCTCATAATAGGGTTCATATAACAGTCTGTAAACTCTATATCTGGATATTTTTCTCTAAGTCTCTTATAAACTAGAGGCAAATCACATCCTACAAAATGGTGAACACAGCTAGTATACACTAAGACCGCCTTTGGTTTATAAGGTAGCTTAGATAAAATATCTCCAACACCTTCTATTATTAAATCCTCTGTATCACCTTCTAGCACATTATTTTCTCTAACTATTATGTTAGAAAATCTATCTATAGCATTCATCTCAGCTGCAGTTAAGACAACACCTCTAAGGCAGCTTTGTGCGCATACAAATATTTGGTGAATTTCAGGGATAAGCATTCCTATATGAACTATATTCCAGGTACCTCTAGCTGAGCATGAAAACTCAAGTCTAGAATCAAATGGTGCAGGAAATTTTGCATCTTTTATTAAAACACAGGCATCTCTTTCTTTTTCTCTAATAGGTTTTAACATTTAGCTTCCTCCTTTTCACATGCCTTAAGTAAGCTCTCAGCAAGTGCTTCGTATTCTTTTGCCATAGGGCTATCTGGAAAAGCTTCTATAACTGTTTTTTTCATTTCCTCTGCTTGAATTACTATTTCGTCTCTGTCTAGAGTTCCAACTAATTTTGAATTTACATTTTCTATAAATTCATTTACTTTTTCTTCTTCGTTTTTTACGTTTCTCTTATTTAAAATAACTCCACCTAAGCTAGCGTATCCTCTATCCTTGAAGTTATCTATTGCCATAGCTATATTTGCCGCAGCGTGGATTGACATGTATTCCCCAGAAGTTATTATAAATACCTTGTCTGCATATCCGCCTCTCATAGGCATTGAGAATCCTCCACAAACTACATCACCTAATACATCGTAGAAAACTACATCAGGTTTATATTTTTCATATGCGCCTTTTTGTTCTAGTTTTTCTAGTGCAGTTATTATACCTCTTCCTGCACATCCCATTCCTGGGGTTGGTCCTCCTGCTTCTACACATAAAATACCTTTATATCCTTCTACTACCATATCTTCTAATTCGAAGTTGTCCTTCTTTTCGCGAACTAAATCTAAAACTGTATTTATTTTAGTTCCTGCATGTAGATTAGTTGTCGAATCTGCCTTTGGATCGCATCCTATTTGCATGACCTTTAATCCCTTTTTAGCTAGTGCCACAGATAAATTAGAAATTGTAGTTGATTTTCCTATTCCACCTTTTCCATAAACTGCTATTTTTATCATATCTAAATCCCCCTTATATCTATCCTCTGTAATCTCCTCTATCTACAACTATTTCGTATCCAATTTCACTCATATGATCTTGCAAAACTCTTAAGTTTTCGCCTGCATCCTCACCGCTTATAGCTTTATTGTCGTATAGTAAATAATTTTTTCTAACTGCTATAGGTGATAAATTAGGCATAATTACATTTGCTCCACATAAAACTCCTAATTTTCTTCCGTCAGATTTTGCTGTTCCCAGAGCTGTCGTAGCTGGAAGTAGTACATCTGGAAGCATTATTCTGCATAAACTAAGTAAAAATAATGTCATCTCAACGCTTCCTGACTCGAAGTCTCTAAATGGAGTATCCTTATGTGGTATAAATGGACCTATTCCTATCATTTGAGGCTTAAATTCACTCATATACATCATATCCTCGCATAGATCACTTATTCTCTGATATGGACTTCCGACCATACATCCACATCCAGTTTGATAGCCTATTTCCTTTAAATCCTTAAGACAATTCATTCTGTGTTTTAGAGATAGTTTTTCTGGATGGAGTTTTCTGTAGTGCTGTTCATTTGCTGTTTCATGTCTAAGTAAATATCTGCTCGCCCCAGCATCGAAAAATCTCTGATAAGATTCTCTCTCCTTTTCTCCTATAGAAAGCGTTATAGCACAGTCTGGAAATCTCTTGTGAATCTCAGATACAATATCGACTATCATATCGTCTGTATAATGTCTGTCTTCTCCGCCTTGGAGTACAAAAGTTCTATAACCGTATTTATATCCCTCTTCACAGCAATCCAATATATCCTCTTTAGACAATCTATATCTAACTGCATTTTTATTTGAGCATCTTATTCCGCAGTAGTAGCAGTCATTTTTACAGTAATTTGTAAATTCGACTATACCACGAAAAAATATCTTCTTACCAAACTTTCCTACAGCTATCTCTCTTGCAATATCAGCTGCATACTTTGCATCCTCTTCTGTAAATGTTTCTAATAACTGTTCCCATTCTAAAAAAGAAAGGCTTTTGTTTTGATTTAACTTATCTATTATTTCTACATTATTCAACCTTTTCACATCCTTTTTCCTCTTTAAAATCAACTTGAGAATATATAGCTTTTACACTGACACCTGACAGATGACCAAGCTGAGTTACTAGAGATTGAATTGCATGTTCAGGCGCATCTAAAGTTACATTTATAATGGATATACCCTTTTCTTCATAAGGCATTCCCATACGACCTATTATGTATTTTTTATTTTGTCCTATTAATTTATTTATTTTATCTGAAATACTAGAATCCTCAGCAATTATAGATACAACTGCGACCTTTCTTTCATCAGATAATTCACTTTTATCTAAAAGTACATCTAAATCACTAGTATTAGTAATTTCTAGAGGTATAACGTCTTTTAATACATTGCTTGGAGTTTCTATCTCTCCTATTACTGCCTTTACGCCAAATGCTTTTTCTATATTTTCTTCTGTTATAACCTCTCTAGTTTCGCCAAATAGATATTTTCCACTCTTACTTAATAAAAATGCTTTATTAGCCCTTTGCAGTGCATGCGTCGGATAATGTGTGTTAAATATACAGCTTATACCTTGATTTGAAAGCTTTGTCATTGTATCTAAAATAAGCAGCTGATTTTTAAAATCTAAGTTTGATTCTGGCTCATCTAGTATAAGTATTTTAGGCTCAGATACTAATGCTCTAGCTATTAAGACCATCTGAAGTTCCCCTCCACTTAGTTGAGAACATTTTTTCTTTGCAAATCTAGTTAGATTCATCTCATCCATTACTCTGTTTACTATCTCTAAGTCCTTTTCCTTTGGCATAGACAGCATTCCAAAATGACTACTTCTTCCAAGCAAGACCATTTCTTCTACTGTATACGCTGCAACTGTAGTCTTTGCCTGAGGAACATAAGCGATATCCTTCCATAATTTTTTATGTGAAATACTTCTTATATCTACTCCATCTAATGTGCTTTTTCCACTTTTCCATTTCAAAAATCCCATTATACATCTAAGTAATGTAGTTTTTCCCGCTCCATTTGGACCGAGGATTGCTACAAAATCGCCTGGCTCTACAGAAAAATTAATATTTTCAAGTAGCAATTTATCCTTAGAATTTTTGTAAGCAAAACATCCATTTTCAACTGAAAGTATCATAGCTGCCAACCTCCACTTCTTCTCATAAGTGTTATAAAGAACGGTGCTCCAACTATTGCTGTAAGTATTGAAATAGGAATTTCAGTCGCTACTAAGCTTCTAGCGATAGTATCTACTATAACCATGAAAACCGCCCCAATACTTATTGATGCAGGCACTAATGCAAGGTGGTTATTTCCAAACTTCATCCTGCACATATGAGGTATAATAAGTCCTACCCATCCTACCTGACCACACATGGAAACACATGATCCTGTGACCATAGTAGCTGCTACTATTGTTATACCTCTAAGTAAATTTATATTAGTCCCTGATGATTTCGCTTCGTCATCAGATAGCATCAAAATATTTAGTCTCCAACGAAGTAAATAAAGCACGAAAATTCCGACTATTATAAACGGAGCTCCTAAAAGCAATGTCTTATAGCTCGCTGAACCCAAGCTTCCCATAAGCCAATAAGTTATAGCTGGTAGCTGTGTTTCAGAATCTGCAACAAATTTTACAAATGACACAAGTGCTGAAAACA
>NZ_JBJDXL010000566.1:0-2006 GCF_051866655.1 Intestinibacter sp. | reverse complement strand
CCCATATCCTCGTAAATAGGATGGTATGTCTTAGTATATGGAAGTGCGTAGACTTCATCTAGCTCTTCTCTATTTAGAGGCTTTTCAGGTTTGTTTTGCACTAAATACTTGACTCCATGCTGCTGAACGATTATCTTACCTCTAAATGGATCCTGTTCCTCAGATTGAATCTTGAAGGCTTCGGCGTATTTTCTCTTGTCAGTGCTTACCTCCTCCATAGAAGGCACTACCACATAGTCTCCATAAATCTCATCTAAGCTATCAGCTAAGTAACAAGTCCCATCTATAAAGCTTATATACTTAGGGTCAAATCCATTATTCAAAGCATCTGCAACGTTTACGATTTGCTTTTCTCCCATTCCAAAAATTAACAAATCTGCTCCAGAATCGATTAATATAGAATTTCTAACTCTATCGCTCCAATAATCGTAGTGCGCAAATCTTCTAAGACTCGCCTCAATACCTCCTATAACTATAGGTACATGCTTATAAGCCTCACGAATCTTATTACAGTACACAATCGTAGCCCTATCTGGTCTATATCCCATCTTGCCACCTGGTGAATACAGATCCTTGTCTCTCGCTCTCTTGCTCACAGAATAATGATTTACCATAGAATCCATATTTCCTGCATTTACTAAAAACCCAAGTCTAGGCTTGCCAAGTCTCATAAAATCGTCTGTAGTCTTCCAGTTAGGCTGTGCTATTATCCCTACTTTATAACCGGCCTTCTCAAGCACTCTAGAAATTATCGCAGTCCCAAAGCTATGGTGGTCTACATATGCATCAGCAGTCACAATTACAAAATCTAACTCATCCCATCCACGTTCCTCCATGTCGGCCTTACTTATGGGTAAAAATTTATTATTCACTATCTCACCACTTTCTATACACAAAATAAATTATCTATTTTAAAATCAACTCGACTTAATTATTCACAGGCTCGAAAAGAATTTCCTATCCTAAAATTCTAAACAAGCTACTTTTCCACAAATTCTCTCCAAATTTGCCTTAACTGACTAATAATTATATCATTTATACCTATTTTTATCCACAAATAATCCAACTCTTTTATAGTATTATTTTCCTCTGATATAATTTTATTCACAATTTGACCATTTCCCAAAAATTACCTACAATTAAATTAAATAAAATTACCAGAAAGGGGTCATACTATGAATGAAAGAAAACCAAGCTGTAGCGATTGCTCTACTCAAAACTGCTCAAAAAGAGACAGCTTATACCCAAAATTCTGCATAACACCAGACTTAACAGACTCACAAATAGAAGAAATCAAAAAATTATACACAGAAGACGAACAAAACCACAAGCTAGCAGTAAACTCAGCAGAAATAGAAGGCGACTTCTACGGCAAGCTAACTCGTGTAGAAGAAACAGTAGAATTTATAAAAAGAATAGGCGCCAAAAAAGTAGGAATCGCAACATGTGTAGGTCTTATAAAGGAAGCAAAGGTATTCGCCAAAATCCTACAACACAACGACATCGATTACTACACAGTAGCATGTAAGGTAGGCTCTATCAAAAAAGAAGAAATCGGCATAGCAAAGGAACACCACATAAGACCAAATGCCGACCACGAATCAATGTGCAACCCTATCCTACAAGCAAAAATATTAAACGAAGAAAAAACCGACTTAAACGTAGCAATAGGACTTTGCGTAGGCCACGATTCTCTATTTATCAAATACTCTGATGCCCCTGTAACAGTACTAGTTGCAAAGGACAGAGTAACTTGCCACAACCCAGTCGGACCACTTCTTATGAGCGAGTCTTACTACAAGAGCAAGCTATTTGGAGAAAAATAAATTTTAATAAAAACCAAAAAGGCTGTTACGCAACAACCCTTATTGCATAACAGCCTCATAAAATCCACCCATTCCAAAAGTCTCCAACTCAAGACCTTCAGACGAGCTTCCTCCTATAAATCCTTTACAACCTTATTATATAAATATCTCAAGAAAATAACACTCACTGTAACCGACATT
>NZ_JBJDXL010000565.1:0-8911 GCF_051866655.1 Intestinibacter sp. | reverse complement strand
GTTATACGTATATTTTATAATATTTTCTTTTTTAAAATGAGATAAAAGTAGATCTGAACAATTTCCAAAATATTTATAAATATAATCTAATATAATACCAGATGTATTTTTTCCTACTTGTTTTTTACCACTAATTCCTATTAACATTATAAAGTTTATCTATTTTATCACTAATTATTCCTATTATAAATATAAAGAACATTAATATATTTATACCCGGAATAAACATAAATATTGTATTACATACTAAAGATTCAGTATCATCTTTAAAAAAGTAATCCGGAACTTTTTTAGATAATACTAAATATAGATTTGCTATTAAAAATATAATATAAACTATGAAGTAAATCATAATTCTATAATTATTGGATTATATACTAATTTATAATGTTCATTTAATAGACTGCAGTTTCTTACTTTAGATTTACCTAACATTTCTATTTCATGATTAGAAGTATGTAAATGCCCATGAAGTACAATTTTAGGACTTCTTTCTAAGATAATATCTCTAAGAGGTACACATCCTATATGTTTTTCTCCTCTCCAATGAGCATGTTCAAAGCATATATCACTGCAGCCATAAGGAGCATCATGAGATATTAAAATATCGACATCTTTTGGAATTTCTTTATATAATTCCTCTAAAGTATCATCATCCTTCATAAATGCCCAGTTTCCAAATTGATGACAATATGGAGTTCCAAATATTCTCCATTCTTTTCCTTCTGAATCATAATATTTAGCCTCTTCATTACATAGATATATTAATTTTTGATTAGAAAGCATACGTAATTCTAAAGGAAGCATTTCAGAGCAATGATTAAATATAAAATCATGGTTCCCGGCAATTAAATATACTGTTTCTACGTTTAGAGAATTAATCCAATCTATAAATTCATTTTTTAACCAACTAGTCATATCGGATTTTCTTCCTTGAATATGTAATGGACTAATATCTCCTGCAATAATCATTATATCAGCTTTCTCTTCTATTTTTGGAAGATTTCCATGTAAATCACTTATTGCTATTAGTTTCATTTTCAAATATCTTTAATATTATTTCTTGTAAATATGATATATCTCTAGCATAGACTTCATCATTGCTAGGATCTACATCTGCTTGAATATAATTATAGATTTGATTTATTGCATGAACACATTCATGTAGTATTGTTTGTCTAGTATTATTTCTCCTTAATACTATATAGATAATACCTTTTACTCTTTCTACATAAGCATCAAATCTAATATCTATATTCTCTTCCCAAGGTAAATTTTCTTTATCACAACACTCTTGTAAAGTATCCCCAATAACTACCTTAATTACAGAATCATATACTGGATATTTTATTTCATTACTTACGTATACCATAATTATTTCTCAAGCTTCCCCATTACCCCTCTGTTAATTCTTTCTTCTACTCTATCGCTACATGCTTGAAGATACATAGTTAATCCTTCAATCTGTATATCATTATAAGGACTTGGATAACGCTCGTTTAATTTCTTTACTCTATCTAATAGAATTAAAGCTAATTGTTCAGATTGTAATCCTGGAATAATACTTCCATCATCATTCTTCTGTACAAATTGAATAGTTGTAGTTTTATCCACATAATCATAAGTATTTTTCTTAGAGTTAAATCCAGTACTTAATTGTACTCTATAACGATGTGCTCCATTATATCCATCTGTAGGAACTACTTCTATAGTTGATTTTGTATTTGGATATATTATCAAATCATCAATCTGTTGAAATTTCTTCATTGCTGTCATATTTTTTAGTTATTATTTTAATTAAACTTCTATTTTTATCATAAACTTTTGTTACTTGAAATCCTACCTTATGAGGATTCTTTTCTATAGATTCAGTAGCCATTCCTATTATTGGCTGTATTAATCCCATTTGTAAAGCTAATACTGTAGTTTCAGAATTATATTTAATATTGGGATTTATAAGTTTAGCTGCTTCTTCTATATATTCTAGTATTTCAGTTATATCAACTTGATTATTTCTTGCTATCTTTTTATAGGTAGTTTCTAAATCAAACATTTTTCATTATTTTATCCCAGTTATATAATAATAAGAATATAATAGGACTTTCTACAGTACCTTTCTCTTCTGGTTCTGGATAGTTATCAAGCCATTTACCTAATAAATTAAGATTTATTTTTTCCTTTTTATTGGTAAGAAATACTAATTGTGGCATAAACAATTCTCCTGATTCTAGAGATTTATTAAACTTATTGATAAGCCTTGTCTCATAATCTCCGAAATACCATGCTCCCCCTGCTACAGCTAAACTATAGTAAGAAGTATTTTTAACTGGAAGTTTTAACCATTTACATATATAAGGATGATAGATTCTATCTGCAAAGAAAATAAAAGGTTTATACCATAAACTTTGCCAGAATGTCTTACATTTACCTCCTAATGCTTGATATGCTTTTCTGAATCCATAAGCAAAATACCAATTATTAGCTCCTCTTTTTACCTTAATATTATATTTAAGATGTTTATTTCTATCTTCAATTCTATTCCAAGGCTTTACTTTATTCGTATCAAAAGTAGGAACATAAGTCCAATGATGATATAATGCACTATAGTATGGATTGTATATCACATGTTTATTACTAATAATATACCCTAGTGAATAAAAACAAGAGTCATTGTATTCTAGAGTATATTTTAGTTTTTTATGTATTTCTGTCATAATAGGAGCTAAATTCCATATTTGATCCTGAGAAATAAACATAGAATGACAAGGATCTTCATTAATTAACTCTTCTCCTCTAGTATAGCTAGTATCTACAGTATTTAAATGAAATTTAGAAGTATCAGACGATTTTATATCATCTCTTAACAAAAATCCCTTTTCTCCTTTGAAATAAATATTTGGATATTTATCTATAAACAAACTATAACAAGATTTATGTAATCTCCATAGAGAGTTAATAGCATTTTTTAATTCTTTTTCGTCTTCATTAGGATCTAACCAGTATTTTGTATAAACATATTGAATATAATAAGATAAATCTATAATTCCATCCCCAGAAAATCCACTTAAATTATCAAAATTTACACTAGCTAGTGGTAAATTACTTCCAGTTTCTTCTGAATCATCTGATTTATGAATAAAGTATTTATAAAATATATCCTCCCATGCTTTATATTTCTCTTCTCTTGTCATAACTATTTATTAGCTTATTATCAATTTCCATACAACAATTTTTATATTTCTTTCCAGAACCACAAGTACATGGATTATTTCTAGATGGAACCTTAATTCTTGTATAAGGATTACTTTTAAAAAGGCTATAGAGATTGTCTATAGCCTTTTTCTGTTCCTCTTCTTTAATCTTATTATATTCTTCTATATTAATATCAGAAACTTTCATACTCTACCAAGATTCAAAATCAGTTATATCTAGTTTTTCATTACATGAATTACATTTTACTATTGTACACTGACCAATTCCAGTAGGAGTAATAATAAAAGTGTATTTTCCTCCTACAGCTGATGTAAATGGACAATCTTGATGATCATTATAGAATTTTTCTAATTCAGAAATTTCTTTATTAGTTAGAGTAAAATTTAATTCCTTCATAAAACCATTTTTTATTTATAGTAAATACAATAGCTCTGACAAATTCGGAATTATTAAATATAAAGTATCTAGTCTTGATCATATTCTAATGTCTTAATTAAATAATTAATGGCATCTAATTCTCCAGAAGCTAATTGGAATATTTTATCATTCATATTTATATCCCATCCTTCTCCATTAGCCCATTCTGTAACTTCTATAAAATCAGAATCTTTAGCTAAGAAATCATATCTTTTCAATTTATCATTTACTGATTTTCTGTTCCTCTTCTCCATAATTATTGATTTTTAGATAACCACTCTGTTTCTATGAAATAAGCACTACTTCCAAAATCATTGAGACCTTGCTCATCATTAATTAAGTAAGAATGCTCTTTAAATCCTTCCAAATCCATAAGTAATTGTACTTCTGGCCATGTTACTACTGTATAGGTTGTCATATTAATCCCACCAAGTTCTCATAAAATACTCTCGAATCTTACAATATAAATGCCAAGCTTTTTCTTCCCTTACACCACATTTTACAATAGGTTTATCAATATTTGGAATATCTTTAGGAAAGAATCTTCTATAATTCCTAATATTAACATAAACTGGCATCCACCATTGTTTGTATTCTTTATCATGCTGGATATTTCCGTCTAAAGCTATTTTAAGAATTTTAATAGCTATTCTCATCTGCTCTGCATATCTTTTACTATTTACACAGATTCCTTTAGATTCTTGATATTCAGCCATTTGTTTTAATGCCTCGATTTCAATATCTAATAAATATCCATAATCAAAAGGATAAAATTGTTTTACTCTTTTGATTAACTTTAATTTATTTCTATCTCTTTTCATTTTGGAATCTCCATCCATTTATCATAAATAGTTATTGGCAATGTAGTTAATCCGTATTGCGTTTTAATACTCCATATAAATGGATAATTTACTTTATAGGTATCTAAAACATCTGGAGTTGCAACTACTAATTTAGCTATATTAATAGTTCCATTAGTATTTAATATTACTCCTTCTTCTTTGTTTGGAAGTTTATCTTTAGTCCAAGTCCACATAACCTCTTTTAATAAATTCTTCTTTTAAAGGAATAGCTAGCTCGGAAGCAGATGGATGTGCTGAATTATCACACCTTAACCTGAAGAAATCTTTCCAGTCATCCACAAATCCAGTCATTACTAATTCAGTTTTTAAAGCATTAGGCAGTACTACTCTTGCTTGTTGTGGCTTCCACCCTTGATTTAGTAACTCCAAATACAATTGTTCAGCTATTTGTAAGCTTACTATGAAGTTTTTTTCTGGAGTTATTGGCCAGGGTTTAAACCACTCTTCCTGTTTTCCAGAAAGGCGATAATAATACTCACAAATTAGGCTTCCATAGTCATCCTTATTAATAATAGTTCCTTTAATCTCCTTTAAAAGAGACTCATCTGTCCAACAAGGAATAATAAAAGTAAGTTCGTTACCAAACTTATCCTTACTATAGTTACAATAACGGGTACTTTCTTGGGAAAAGCTAAATACTCTCAAATGTTATGTTAAGGCTCTTTATCCTTAACTCTCTAAGTTTCCTTAGAGTATCGGACTATATCTTAACGTCTCTCTATTTAAAATAGAATCTTATCCAAATTTTACAGGAAGAAGTTCTTATTTAAATGGGAAAACGTTCCCTGCGCTCGTGTTAGTATTATATTCTTTTGAATATACAGGACAATCTTCCTTGAACTGTGGGCAAAACACAGGATCATAGTGTTGTAATTTACATAGTTTAATTCTCCAATCAAAGTCCTTTAATACTATTGCATAAGGACATATTTTGTTATAATTCATATTCAAAAGTTTCAACTATTAGTCTCTAAACCTTCCAACTTTGTTAAAGGTTGGCTTGGCTGTTGATTAGCATAGCGTAAAGCCTCCCAACAATTCACAGGGTTTATTATTCATAATGTTACCATTATGCGACACAAAGTAGTTTATGTCTTACAAACTCGTGAGATATGCCTCTATCACAAACAAACTCTACACAGATTCTTTTCTTATGATATTCTGTAGGTTCACATAAATATTTAAGATCATCAAGCCAGTTATTCTGTAATAATACTCTATAGTTCGTAGTCACATAGTAAATATTGTTAATCATAACTACTTTAGAGTAAGGATTATTCTTATACTTACTAGTCAATAGGTCTCCAAGATAGTTAAACTTTATTGGAATCTTTAAATGGACAGTCCCATGCTCTAATACACTTGTATGCCCACTTTTGATAAGTCTATCAACAAACTCTTTAGCAGAGTCTTCAGTTATCTTATCAGAGCTTTTGTAACAGATGCGGCCTGCATATTCAATCTGTTTATAGATTCCTTCTAATTCTGGCCCTTGTTCTTTAATTTTGAATAACGGTTTGATTAGTCTCATAATTATTTTCTAAAATATGTTTATACTTATTGTAAGTATTTCTAATAACTTCTTCTCCAATAGGATGTTCTCTAAGAGAATCTCTTCTAATACATTCTTCTAAAGGAATAAAGAAATCCTTAAACTCTATTTCATATTTAAATCCAGTATTCTTTTCATCTAAATCATTCTTTCTGTACTGTTCTACTAAATCATTATGAACTTTTACTGTAGATTTATAAAACTCAACTTCTCTATCATTGAGATTCATATTATCAATAATGATGTCATATCCCTCAAGCATAGAATAACTTAGAAAAGCTTTCTTTAAACAAGAAACTAATAGTTCTCTGCTAGTAACCCAATATTTACCAAGCATATTTCGTATATCATCATTATTGAATCTTACCCTATTTTCAGGATCTTCTAATACCCACTGTTTGGAGTAACTAGTTTTGCCTGAACCCTGAATACCTCTACATAATATTATCTTTTTCATTTCTATGGTCTACTATTTTAATAGAATGTCCAACTATAATAGCAATCACTAGTACGATGTCCATGTGATTCTACAAAATTGTCTATATCTGTATTTCTTTTATTTTATAAACATGCACTTCTCCAATGCTATAATCAGAAATAATTAAATCAAACATAATATTAATTTATTTTTATCCCTTTCTATCTACATGTATTAAAAATCTTTTCATACTTCTACTGTTATAGTTTTAGTTGATTTCCTATAGAGACAATCACTAATCCATCTTACTTCTTTAATAAAATCAGCAGTCTTTTCTCTAGCCATTTCTATAGCTTCCTCTAATGAATCTGCTTCTAAGTAATATGAATTATTATTGGTAATTGCAATATATAAGTCTGTTCTTATTAATTTCATATTTAACTAAAATCTTCAAATTTACTAAACCTTAATCCGTCTTCTGATTTAAAATAATATTCAGAGTATTCTCCATTCATTCCATCGTCATGTGTAGAATCTTTATATAAAGAATTATTTAATTCATCATTAAATAATTGATCTACGGTAAAATGTTCTCCATATTCATTATAAATGGCTATATCATCTTGTGATAGAAAATTTTTTATACTTTCTAAGTTTGGCTTAAAATATTTTCCACCATGATAATCCCAAAGAAATTGCCATCCATAAGACCTCTTACCTAAATGAATTTCTTCTTCCAAGTCAGAATTAGACTCAATAAATTCCTTTACTTTTTCTACTAAGTCTAATTCTGTATTATCAATATTATATGTAATATATTGACTTAATTCATTTAAGCTATTAGAAAACTCTTTACGACGCTTTTTATCAAGTCTCTTACAATAAAAATTAGTTCCCATGATTAATTAATTCTACTGCTTTGTCTAAGAACTTATCAATATTATTATCATTATAAAAGCAGTCTACTCTTGCTTCGAATTGAATATTTCTAGCTATTCCATATACTGAGTCTATATAATTAAATATAGATTGTCCTTTTCTCCAATTTTTAGGAAATTCCTGAGATTCTATCTCTTTAATTAATTCTTCTTTAGTCATTTTTATTACTATACACTAAATTATCATTTTCATCATATATTTCCTCTGTAACATTACCATTATTTTCTTCTGGAGTTAGAAATTCCTGAGTCTCCCATATAAATTCTGTATCATAAAAATCATCTTGATCCTCAAGTTTTTCAATAGCTTCTTCTAATGAATCAGCTTCTATATTAAAAAAATCCCTAACCCATATTTTTACTAATGAGTCTCTATATAATTTATATTTCATATTTTTTTTATAATTAATGTATCCAAAAGTCTCCTACCTCCACGTCAGCCCCTAATTTTACTCTAGTACAAAAGGGTTTTGCCCCTTCTTCCATACATTTTACTAGGATGTTAGATATTTCGTCTTTAAGTGCTTCCGGACATTCTAGGTTTATTTCATCATGGACTGGTATACAATATTTAACTGTAAATAATAAGTTGTTCTTTCTTAACCAATTGAATAATTTAATAGAGGCTAATTTAAAACATAAAGCTCCAGCTCCTTGAATCATTATTTCTCTGAATTTATATAGTCTGCGAATTTTTTGAGGGTGTAGAATTATTACTTGCATAAAATTCTACTTCAGGTTCCTGTTTTCCACAAATTTTACAAATTTTCATATTTTTAGTGTTTAGAATTAAACAATACGCAAATTTATAAAATGTTTTTGAGAGTTAAAATATAAATTACAGATTTCTATATTTTCATATAGTAATGGACTATTTCATCATCCTTATAGGATGTCGGGCGCTATTAGAATATTATTGTTTGGAATACTCAATTCTTAGTCTCTGAACCTTATTGATACTTTTATCTCCATTCTCAATTTTGGCTGCAGATTAACATAGAAGATATGCTTCCTTAGTTTTCCTGCAATTCACCCAATTTTCTATAAATATTTCTATTTATAGCCGCATTCTGTTTACGGTAATTGATTGCCTGCTTCTCAGATGCAGATTTTCTTTTAAAATATCTCTTTACTTCCTGCACTGTTTCACAATTAGGATCTGATTTCTTCATTTCATCATAATAAGCCCAAAATTCATGATCATTAAATTTTTCCTGAATTTTAGATAGCTCTGAGAAGTCATAAATGTATGCTTTGTGCCGAGTAACAGGACTCAAAAGAATATATCCCTTTCTCATTACATCCATCCTACAATAATCTTGATAAGTTTTTACTCCAGGAAAACCCTTCATGAAATTATCATAGATTTTTTGTGCTTCTGCTAAAGGAATACCCTTATTATTTGCTATAGTGTTAGCATCTCCTCCATAGTTTATTGCGACATAGGTTGTACAACATATAAAACAACCTTTGGACTATATCATCACCTTACTATATAGTTTAGGTGTGA
>NZ_JBJDXL010000564.1:0-2037 GCF_051866655.1 Intestinibacter sp. | reverse complement strand
CTTAATCATAACATTGAATAAATCAATTAAAAATAAATGAAGAAATCTACAATAACAAAGTATACAAAAATACTACAGGATGTCAAGAAGAGTGGACAAAAGCTACATGCTTTCTGTACACAACACGGTCTCAACTATAACAGCATTGTAGCAACTATCTCTATGCTAAAGAGACAGAATGATGAGGAGACTGAAGAGGTTAGAAATCTTATAAGTTTATATAATGAAGTAGTTTCTAAGAAAAAAGAAATTCTGGTAGAGAAGGAAGTAGATACTGATGACAGAGCCGATACTTCTTACATTAGGGACGAAAATGGACACATCAGATATTACGGATACCAAATCTATAGAAGGGATAAAGCTCCTGTATGTGGTAAGCTTACTAGGGAGGAAATGAATACTATTCATAGATTATACTCCTATTATGGAGATTCCCTAACACAAAGAGTAGTATCTAGACACTTTGTCGATCTATCTCTTATTGACTTTAAGAAAATATTAAGGGCTTTTAATATAACTAAAGCTTCAGCTCCGTTTGCTCCTCATATGTTAGAAGAATGCTCTGAGGATGAACTTAGAGAAATTCAACTTCGAGAGAAAGAGAATAGCTTCCTTAGAAAGGCAGAAGAGGATCAAATTAGAAATAACGAGAAACTTCTCAAGAAATATGCTCAAGAGAACCTTGAACTGAAGAGACAACTTAGAGCTGCTTCCGAATTTACTATAAGTATTCCAGATAACATAAGTCCTATTATAATAGAGGATACTCCAAACTCAAACCCTAGTATAAATCTGTATATATCTGATCTTCATCTAGGGGCAATGGTTACTTCTGGGACTATGTATGGAGAAAATAAGAACTACGGTTTCGAAGAAGCCAAAAGAAGATTATCTGAGGTACTTATTAGGCTGAAGAGGATTGGGAGTTATAGCACAATTAATGTCGTCCTTATGGGAGATAATGTAGACTGTTCTGGATTCTTTGGAAAGACTGCTAGATTAGATCATGATATGCCGGAGAATATGGACGCTAGAGAACAGGCTAATAGGTTTATAGAATTAATGATGTGGTTCGTAAGCACCCTAGCTGCTAAGGAGAATAATTTCTGCTCTAAGCTAAATATCTTCTCAGTTCCTTGTGGAAATCATGGAGGAAATTTCGAATATATGTGCAATAAAGCGTTACTGGCTCTAGTAGGTGCCCAATTCCCTAGTGTAACTACTACCTTCTGGGAAGAGTTCTTTGGAATATTTGAGCAAGATGGGGAAACTTTTGTGTGCTGTCATGGTAAGGATGACCAATATATGAAGAAAGGTCTCCCTCTTAACTTGGATGATAAATCAAAAGTTATGCTCTATGAGTGGTTACATGACCAAGGTATTCACACAGATAAAGTACATTTTATAAAGGGGGATCTTCATTCTAATTCTCTAAACTCATGTAAGAGACTAGACTATAGAAATGTACTTAGTCTGTTTGGTGCATCAGATTATTCTAATTACAACTTTAGTAGAAATTCCTATGGACTGTCTTATGACCTAATGGTTAGCGGCAATCTACTAAGAGGAACATTTGAAAACCTATAAAAAATTACAAAAATGAAGAACAAAAAGAAAATTCTCGATTTTTATGGCAAGAACTATAAGCCAAACAAGAATGCAGTTCCTGTAGAATATAAAGGAACTAAGTACTTATCAAAGGCACAGTGTATGGCATTAGAGGGTATAACCCGTAAGGAACTCGATGAGTACTTGAATCAGCCAAAGGAGATAGAACAAGTAAATGCTCCTTTAGACGACGAGCTTGATGTACTCGACCTCTAAAGTTTATGTAGTATCTAAGTGTGGAGGAGAATACGAAGACAGATGGGAACACATCGTTGGAGTATGCTCCTCCCCTGAATTAGCAGACCTGTTAAAACATAAGATAGAAGAACAACACACTTCTGACTATGATTCAGATGAGGAATGGGAAGAAGATTTTTGTGAAGTTAGAATACAAGAGGTTAATCTTTTTGATAATCTATCCGATGTAGA
>NZ_JBJDXL010000563.1:0-8998 GCF_051866655.1 Intestinibacter sp. | reverse complement strand
ATATACTCATTACATGGTCCTTTGTCTTTAAGATATTATATGTGAAGATGTTGTAGCCTTCACTTCCCATAAGTGCATTATTTATATCGTCGTAATTTAGTTTTTCTCCAGTTTTTATACCGTATTCATCGAGTAATACCTCTTTGTCCTTATTTATAATTTGAATTCCTAGATTGATGTCCTTATTGACACCTTCTCTTTCCAGTATGTCGTTTATCGCATCTTCAAAGCTCGTAAAATTTGTAGCTGAAATATTATCCACCTGTTGCTCTAAATAAGTCCTAGCCATTCCATGGTAATACTCCTTCATATAAAATATAAATAGAACCTCGAATAGTACGACAGTAATTGCAATCATTATAAAGTAATATTTTACTACCCTTCTTCTCAAGCCTTCTAAATGTATTACCAATTTTAGTCTTCCTTTCTAAAGCAATATCCAAATCCCCAAATAGTTTGAATATATTTTGGTTTTGATGGATCATCCTCTATTTTATTTCTTATTCTTCTTATGTTTACGTCTACTATTTTAAAATCATATAGATAATTATTACCCCAGACCTCAGTTAGTATTTGATCTCTACTTAGAGATTCTTTAGCATTTACCATTAAATATTTTACTATAGAAAATTCTGTAGGAGTTAATTCTATTTCTTTGCCGTCTTTGAATAATTTTCTCTTGTCCAAATCAAGCACAAAAGGATCTGATACTATTTTATTTAATTTCATAGAGCTTTCTTCTTTTTTAACTCTTCTAAGCAAAGCTGCTACTCTGACTAGTAATTCCTTTATACTAAATGGCTTTACTATATAATCATCTGCACCAGATATAAAACCTTCTAGCTTGTCCTCTTCTTGAGCCTTTGCAGTAAGCATTATTATACCTACTTGATCAAATTTTTGTCTTATATATTTGCATACCTCTATACCGCTCATATCAGGAAGCATTACATCTAAAAGAGCTATTGAAATATCGTTGTTTGATGTTATCTTTTCTATAGCTTCACTACCACTGCCTGCTTCTATTATTTCATATCCTTCTCTTTTTAGGTTTATACTTACAAAGCTTCTTATTCCTATTTCATCCTCTAAAACTAATATTTTTTCCTTCATTTTTATCCTCCATCTAAGTTTATTCACTTATTTTTGAAAAATACTCTTTTATTATATCTACAGTTAAGTCAAATTTTTTCAATTGCTTTTCATTCACATCGGAAATAGAAAATGTATATTTTTCTGTTTCAAATACATCCACATTTGATTTTTTTATATTGTTTGAATCCTCAACTATATTTTTTTCAGTTAAATTCAATGTAAATAGATCCTTTTTATTCGCCTCATTCTTAGTATTGTAAAAATTATTTGAATCATAGTAATAGAATTTATATACTCTAAAACTGTTATTTGTATCTTCAGTTTCTTCAGCGATATATATTTTCCCAACTAAATTATTTGGTATTAAAAATTTAAAATTATTTTCATAATTATAATAAATTTGGTTTACAAATAGCAAGTCTGCATCTTCGCCTTTTTTCTCATTGTACTTATTCCAGCTGACTATTGCACTAGTCGGTGACGCATCTGTAATCAAGGTATCTATAGTTACACTGTTTGAATCTACAGTAGGTACATTAGTTATTCCATCCTTGTTAATATCCTCAAATTCGACGTAGTACGAATTGAATATATTTTCATGTTCTTCAAATGCATCTACAAATTTATTATCTTCTAAATAAATTATATCTGTAATATATCCGCTTTTTTTAGTATACGGTAGTCCCAAAAACAACGCCTTTTTCCCATCTGATGTTATATCTCCAATCGATATTTTTATATTTTCAAAATTATCTACCTCATCTAATCTTACACTATCTAGAATAGATAACTTATCGTTTTCTAAATTACAAGCGTATACGTTCATTTTATTTGTATTATCATTATAATTATAAACTATTAAATCTAAAATTTTATCATCGTTTATATCCTTTACCATAATGCCCAGTTTAGTAAATCTGTTTCTATTGAAGTAGTTAAAATTATTTTTAGAAATTAATTCGTTTATTTGACCATTCTCATACCTACAAATAGTAAGTGTTGTCATATAATCATTTTCTACAAGCAAAATTATTTCCTTATTTCCATCATTATCTAAATCATAGAAATTTGCATATTTTATTTTATTACCTGACTCTGTATAAGATATATCGTAATTTTCATCGTTGTTGGAATCTAATATAGTAAATCCAACCTCATTTTTCACTCTTATACCTTCCTTTTTTTCGAAAAATACTACTTCGTCTTCTCCAGTTTCATCTAAATCTACTTGATTTATCTTTCCTACTTCTGTAGAATTAGACGGCAAAATCAAGGCAGCACTTCCCAAAACTCTAGTTACTTCTTCTGATAAATCTTTTTTATCTGAATTATATATAGGTAAATTGCTAAATAGACTTTCCGTCGTATATTCTCTATTGTAGCAGCCTGTACACAATACAGTCACTAAAGACAATATTCCTACTAACTTTAGTAGCTTCATTACATTCCTCCTATTTATAAAATTTCCTCTATTCTAATTATACAATAAGTACGTAAAAAATCAAAAGAGTTGTGCGTAAATGATTAAATCAAATCATCTACGACAACTCTTTAAATTACAAAGCATAATTATTTAAAATAAATATTTTAACCTATTGCTTTTTTAAATTTTCGTCTGACCAAATTATATCATCATTATCTTCGTCATCTATGTCTTCTTCTACAAAATCCCCTCTATAATTAGTAGCTTCCTCTTCTATTATATCTTCTTCATCTAAATTTTCGTGGGATTGCTTTATATTTATATCTTCTTCTTTATTTTGCTGTTGATTATGGTGCTTGTTATTTCTTCTTTTTTGTTTTTTGTTTATTTTATTTTCTTCGTCATTTTGTAATTCTTTGCTTTTATAATTTTTATGACTCTTTTTTGTCTTAGTTTTTTTGTCCTTTGTAGCTTCACCTAAATCATTTTGATCTTTACTAGATTTTTTATTTTTATTGACTTGCCCATTTTGATTATGCTGTTTGCTTTTTTTATTTTTTTTGCCTAAATTAAATTTAAGTGAACCCTTCTTAGGTCTAGATTTTGACTCTGTTTTATTTTCTTGTAAATCAAATTCCTCTTTTCTATCATCTGGAACTAACTTATTTAAAATCACATCGTTGTACTTTTCTTCGTATTGATTCTGATTGTTGTTTTCTATGTTTTTATTTTTATAATTTTTTTTATTGTGCTTTGCCCTCATTTAAAAATAACACCTCCCAAATGTTATATAATATTTATATTTTTATATCTTCGTTTTTATAACATCTGAGAGGTAAAATTTTCTTATTTTCTAGGAGGCTTTGGTCCTAAATATTGGTATAAGTAGCTTTTTAGCATACCGTTATACAGCTTTCTCTTTTTAGAAGCGTCTTGACCAAATTCATTCTCAAAGTCTTCATAAGAAGTTATCATATAATATGACCAATTTTTCAATTTTCTAAACGCATATCCCAATTGTTTATATAGCATTTTTACAGTCTCTATATCTTCAAGTCTTTCCCCATAAGGTGGATTTGTAACTATAAAGCCGTACTCTTCATCGCTTTTAAATTCTGTAGCATCTGCTACATTGAATTCTATATAATTTTCAACGCCAGCTATCTCTGCATTTTCTCTAGCTATCTCTATTACTTCTTCGTCTATATCGTATCCGTAAATTTTGAAGTCTATATCCTCATTCATAAGATCGTATGCTTCTCTTCTAGTGTCCCACCAGATTTTTTTATCTAGAGTTCTCCATTTTTCAGATATAAACTCGCGGTTAAGCCCTGGAGCCATATTTATACCCATCATAGCAGCCTCTATTAGTAGAGTACCTGAACCACACATAGGATCTACTAGAGTTCTTCCTGGTCTCCAAGGAGTTAGATACATTATAGCTGCAGCTAATGTCTCTCTAATTGGGGCTTTATTTGCCTTTTCTCTATATCCTCTTTTGTGAAGAGCCACTCCTGTAGTATCTATTGTAAGGGTTACCTTGTCCTTGTGGATAAACACGTAAATAGGGTATTTTTCCTTGTCCTCTTTAAGTCTTCCAGTTTCTAGATAGCTTTTTTTAAGGCTCTCTACTACTGCTTTTTTTACTATAGATTGTATATCTGGTATAGAATGTAATTTTGATTTTATTGAAGATGCCTTAGTTATCGGAAATTGAGCTCCGTATGGTATGTATTTAGCCCAATTTATTCTCTTTGTGCCTTCAAATAGTTCATCAAAGCTTCTAGCTTCAAATTCAGCTACCTTTAAATGAACTCTCTCTGCACATCTAAGCCACATATTTGCCTTCGCTATACCGTATTCATCTGTCTTATATGTAACTCTTCCGTCTTCTGTTTTTACTATTTCAAATCCTAAATTTTTAATCTCATTTGCCAGCATTTTTTCGACACCAAAAAAACAAGGCGAGATTAGAGTATATCCTTTTTCCATGTATTTATTAGTCAGCACTTAAAAAGCACGACTCTCTCCTTTCTATTTATTTAAGCTTCCCATTTCATATCCATTTAAATCTAATGTAACGTATTTAAATCCTATATCTTTAAGTTTAGTATACACATTTTTTATCATTTCATCATCAAAAAATTTACTGATTTCGTCCTTAGCCACTTCTATTCTAGCTATATCTGAGTGTATTCTAACTCTATACTGTCTAAAACCTAAATCTTGAAGGTAATTTTCAGCTTCTTCTACTAATCTAAGCTTTTCTTCTGTTATTTTATCTCCATAAGGAATTCTACTTGCAAGACATGCAAAAGACGGTTTATTATGTGTCTTTAATCCAAGTCTCTTTGATAGAATTCTTATTTCGTCCTTTGTAAGCCCGCTGTCTTTTAGTGGACTTATTACCTTTAATTCCTCAAGTGCTTTTAGTCCAGGTCTATAATCTCCTAAATCACTTAAATTAGTCCCATCTAATATGTATTTTATTCCATTTTCTTTGGCGTAATCCTTAATCATATTAAAAACTGCGCATTTACAATAATAGCATCTTTTTACACCATTTTCAATAAAGCCTTTTTCATCGAAATTATCTACTTTTATTACTTCATGCTTTACACCAAACTCTTTAGTGTACTCCTTAGCCTCCTCCATTTCTCTACTAGAATGCATCATAGCATGCACAGTTACAGCTACTGCATTTTCTCCAAGCACATCGCTCGCCACTTTAAGCAAGAAGTTACTATCTACTCCTCCAGAATACGCTATTACAACCTTTCCCATTTCTTTTAACTTATTCTTTAATAATTCATATTTTTGATCTATATTCATTTTTTATCATACCTTCCTTTTTATAAAACTTTGTAAATCTAAAGTAATTATATATAAACCAAAATCATAAATCTATATAATTTTTATATTAAATGAAAAATATTTGTTATATATTCATATTTTTCATATTTATTTTATATGAATTATATTATTTCAAATTTAATTATATATTTAATTTTAATATTGTGTTATATTACTTATATACAATATTTAGGAGGAAATTGACATGGCAGCAGATTACAGCAAAATATTAGACAAATTAATTAGATTAAATAGGGGTATGAATTTAAAGCTTAGAGAAAATACAAATATACTAGATGTAAATATATACAATCAGACACTTTTAACTCTTGAGTTAGAATCTACGGATTTAGATAAACACAGCGAGTATATCTACAATAAGATAATAGCACTTGAAAATGTAACGATGTACATTCCGAGCGTATATATAAAAGAAGACTAAAAGCAAAAGGGCTACCACAAAATAATTTGTGCTTAGCCCTTTTTCCTATATTTTTCATATTATTCTAATATTATCCTACACACATTGCTGTTATTATTGATCAAATTTATATTATATATAAAATATACAATTCCATCGTAGGGAGATATTATCTTTTGCAAAACCTCAGCTTCATAAGGGTCGAGTACTTCTCCAATTAAATCTCCCTTTTTAATAGATTGTCCTAAGCTTATATACGTTCTAAGTATACCTGCTTTATTCGATTTTACATATACTATATCTTTTGAGTTTATATGCTTAGTTTTATAAAAATCGTCCTTTAAATTTTCCTTATATACACCTATATTTATCAAGAAATTTTTAATTGCATCTAAAACCATTTCTGTAGAAGAATCGCTTATTTTTTCATTTTCTCCCACATATATAGAAAATGCATTTGTGCCCCATACCTGCCAATTGTAATTTAATGTAGTCGTATCATAGGGGCTTACTGATCTTACGTAGCTAAAAGGAAGTCCAAAATAATCCATAAGCTCTGGATTTTCATATCCCGTCTTCATCATAGTTACATGTGGAATAAACTCGCCTTTTAGATAATAGCTAGTAAATTGAATTCCATATTCAAAGTCCTTTACATATTCAAATACATTATAAGCTATTCTCTGCGTAGTTTCTCCCAAGTCATACCCTGGAAACATCCTGTTTATATCGGTATTGTCTAGAGCCCAAAATCTTTTATTTATATTCATAGAAAAATTGTTGACTGTAGGTATGACTACTATTTTTTTAGATTTATCTATTTTATCCTCCTGCTCTAGTTGTTTTAGCATCTTTATTATTCTAGAGCAAAGATAAATTTGTTGAATTTCATTTCCTCTAGTAGAACCGACTATCGCCAAAGTCTTTTTGGCATTTTTATTTCCAAATTCATATGAAGTGATCTTCATATCGTTTCTATAAGGAGATTCCAGTTTAAATATCGTGTTTTTTACCATTAAATTACCTCCTCTAAAATTCTAGCTATTAAAGATCCTTCATATACGACGGGATATTCCCTAAGTGTAAATACCAGTCCATCACAAGGCGATATAACTTCATCCTTTACTACTGCCTCAAGTGGATCTACTATCTCTCCAATTTTTTGTCCGCATTTTACAATTCTATCGTGATTTATGCATGGAACAAATATTCCAGAAGCCCCTGCATTGCAAAAGCTCACATCTTTATTAGTAGATATAATCGGCTCTTTTATATAGTACTGTCTCTTGTCATTCCAAATACCCATTTCCTTCATTAAATTTAAAATTCCCTTTGTCGTCTGATTGCAGTAAGTTTGTGTAAGTCTCATACCTACACCTAATTCTACAACTATGCAAGGAGTTTTAAGGATATTTAACGAATGGCATAGAGTAGATTCTAAGACAGTCGCACTTTCGTGAATCCATATAAAATCTAAATTTAATTTTTTGGCATATGGAAGTAAATACCTAGCCATGTCCTTGTTTATTCTCGCCTGAGGAATCTCCTTTAAAAAAATATTGCTCGCGTGCAAGTCGATTACCATATCGGAACCCTCTAAGGCTTCTATTATATTGTGTGCATTTGCTTCTATCATAGATTTTTCGCTATTTCCTGGAAATAATCTATTCATATCTAAATCAAAATCAGGTATCCCCCTTGTTATTGAATCTATCCCTAATGGATTTAGAGCTGGGTAAATATCTACTATTCCATTTAAATAATTTATATTTTTCTCAATCGTCTTTGATAAATTAAAGCATATCAATTGACCCTCTAGCTCATCTCCATGGGTACCTGTGACTATAGATATTCTCTTTAGCTTTTTTATTTCATCTTGATCTATATCGTCAGGTAAAAACCTACATCTCTTTATCTCTAACTTTTCGTCTATAGGCAATTCAAATGAGGATATACTTTCAACCACCTTACTCATGAATTTCTACCACCTTCGCATTAATTTCTACTCTTTGGTCTACAAAATTATTTACTACACCAAATAGACCTCTTTCAACTTCACAGCTTCTACTATCTCTGCCATGAGAAAATTTTATATATCCTTCATTTACAAATCTGTTATTTGTAGGATCTACGGCTTTCCATAAAACTCCATTATAGTATTCTACCCATGCATGTGTCTTACCTTCGCCTACCATAATACCTGCACAATATCTAGCTGGTATTTTTAAAAAATGTAAAAAGCCTATCATTATATGGCTCATATCTTGACATACTCCCTTTTTATACTCAAAGGTCTCTTTAGCCTTTGTGTCTATAGTCGTAAAATTTGGAGTATATTCTATATAATTGAATATGAAATTCGATATCTTATCTACTATTTCGTCTACATTTTGACTTGAAACATCTAAATTTAAACTATTTATCGTATCTATCATAGGACTACTCAATTTTGTAGATGAAGTATCGTATAAAAATACTTCATCTACGCCATCTCTTATTATATAATTATTCATCCATATTTTGCCTGATACGTTGTAGTGAAAATACTCGTGTACATCGTTTATACTTCCATAAATAATTTTATTTTTAAATGAATCATAGCCTAAATTAAAATTATTTTCGGGTTCTACAATTAATTTTTCATCATAAAGTCTCTGATACTCAAGTTCTCTCGGCAAGCATTTTAATATATAATTATGGTTGTATATCAAATCTGTAAACTCGGTATATACGTCTAATTCAAAAGCGTATCGTTTCATAAATTATACAGCTATTACTTCTCCACTTTTTATTTTGTCTAACAATTTTTCAAAATTATCTATACGTTGTGAGCATCTAGCTATCTTTTCATCATCCTCGCCAAATCTCTTATACACATCCATACGTTCTATATATTTGCCTATCAATACCTCATAGCTGACTCCATAACCACAAAAGTCGTGTAAAGCTCCCCAAAATGCCATTATTAAATCTATTACCTCTTGCAATTTAGATATATTTATTTCCTTTGAAAGCTCCTTTTCAACTAAGCAGCTAGCCATTTGAACGTAGCTTATAGTTTCACTAGTCAAAACATTTCTAAGTATTACAGAATTGTTTTTAGCGCAGTTTAGAGAATATATTATGCTTGAAGGATTTTTAGGATCAGATACCATTTTTAAAATAAAATCATCTTTATCTTCAAAGGTATGTTGTATACCTAAAAC
>NZ_JBJDXL010000562.1:0-2039 GCF_051866655.1 Intestinibacter sp. | reverse complement strand
CCACTGAAAGGACAACAAGAATGTGCAAGAAATTGGAGACAAATTGGATTAGGAACTATGGGTCTTGGCGATATGTTAATCAAGCTAGGAATCAAATACGGTTCTGATGAAAGTCTTTCTCTTATTAATAGAGTATTTAAGACTATTGCAACAACTTCTATTCTTACTTCTCTTGAATTATCAAAAGAAAAAGGATGTTATCCCATGTGTGATCTCGAAGCTTTATTAAAATCTTCATTTCTACAAGAATTAGATTTAGATGAATCTATTTTGGAGCAAATAGGAAATTATGGATTAGCTAATAGCCAACTTCTAACGTGTGCTCCAACTGGGTCGATAGGAACAATGCTTCAAGTATCAACTGGTGTAGAACCTAACTATGCTTTTAGTTATCAACGTAGAACTATTTCTTTAAATAAAGAAGAAACATACTATACAGTTGATGCTGATATTGTAACTCAATATAAGAAAAGAACTGGAAATAATACATTACCTGATTATTTTGTATCTTCGGCAGACATAAACCCTATAAGAAGAATTGAAGTTCAAGCCGCTCTCCAAAAATGGATTGATGCATCAATTAGCAGTACTATCAATCTTCCTAATTCTACTACAATAGAAGAAGTTGCAGATATTTATTTTCAAGCATGGAGATATAGATTAAAAGGTGTTACTATTTGGAGAGATGGATGTAAGAGACAAGGAATTCTTACAACTACTAAGACTTTAGAGAGAGGTGATATTATCAAAGCTGGAGATTCATGTATTGGATTAAAGAAAACATTAGTAACAGGATGTGGCAGCCTACACTGCGAGGCTTTCTTTGATAAAAATACTGGAGATTTAAGAGAATGCTACCTTAGTAAAGGTTCTACGGGAGGATGTACTAACTTCATGATAGGTTTAAGTCGTATGATTTCACTATCAGCTAGAGGTGGAGTATCAATAAGTAATATATTGGATCAATTAAAGTCTTGTGGTACTTGTCCGTCATATGCTGTAAGGTCTGCAACTAAGAAAGATACTTCTAAAGGAAGTAGTTGCCCAGTAGCAGTTGGTAATGCTCTTAAAGAGCTACATGAGAAAATGTTAGGATTATTAAATAAAGAAGTAACTAAAGAAGTAGATAATATGGAAAAATGCCCTCAATGTAGTGAATCTACGTTAATTCATACTGATGGTTGTATCCAATGCACTTCTTGTGGTTACAGTAAGTGTAATTAACATGGAAATTATAGCGTTTTTACTTTGGTTATTTTCATTTAGTTGGTTATTATGAGTATTATTAGAAAACTTATTGAAGTTATTAATGATTTTGAAGAAGAAACTATTGCTAATGAGAAAAATCTTCAAATGAAATTAGACTCTTCTGCAACTCTAATAAATTGTATTATTAAAATAATACAAAGCGATCAGACTAACGAAAATAAAATTAATAAAATAAAATTTATATTAGGAATATGATAGTAGACATTGATTTAGATCCTGATTATTGCAGATTTTCTGAATCTGATTATAGTACTATGTATAATATTCTTGAAAATGCTCCAGAGGATTTTCTATATAGAGCATCAGAATTTATGATAGATAGACTAAGTGATGATTTTGAATATTATTACCCATATATAAGAAAATTATATGAGTATATAGAAGATTATAGAAAAAGCTATATAATTTAACTCTATGAAAATTCTAATAATACCTGATGTACATGGCAGAACATTCTGGAGAAAAGCAATTGAAGTAATTAATAATTATGATTTTATAGTATTCCTAGGCGATTATCTTGATCCATATTCTTATGAGGGGATTACAAAGGAACAAGCAATAGAAGAATTTAATGATATTATTAAATTTAAGAAAGATAACATGTATAAAGTTATTCTATTGTTAGGAAATCATGACTGTAGCTATCTTTTTGATTTTGGTAGTGCTTCAAGATATGATTATAAGAATAGTGATAAGATAAAATCTATCTTTAAAGAAAATAAAGAACTATTCACTTTATGGTATCAGATAGATAAATATTTATTTACTCA
>NZ_JBJDXL010000561.1:0-9001 GCF_051866655.1 Intestinibacter sp. | reverse complement strand
GTATTTTATTATTAGTAATTTTTACAGTTTTTATATTTTAGTGTTTGAATAAAAAGGGGAAGATTGTATTGATTAATGAATTGGAATTTACGAAAGAAATAAAAAATTTAAATGAGAGATATATTTATAAAAAAGATAGTATCAAAAAAGAAGAGGGAATAGATGCATTTGTAGAATTAAAAAAATCTTATAAAAAAAGTTTATATTCATATATTAAAAATATAAATGATAAAGCTATATCTGAATGGATTAGCAAAGTTGAGGATACATATAATTCATTTATAAAAAGAAACGATATTAGAATATGGCAAGAGCTTTTGCAAATTGAAGATCAGGACAAAGATAATATCTATATGTATATAATATTGATAATTTTTATGCAGGATAAGTATGTTTGTAGGGATGTTATAAGGATTTTAAATAATAAATTTTGCTTAGTGGAAAAAAGACTTGAATTATATAAGGTATTTCCCGAAGAATATATTAATAATTTCCTTAGAAAAATAAACAAAAAAGAATATCCAGATTATGAGTTTTTTAATATTGAAGAGGGTAAAGAATACGATAAATTTATGGAGCTATTTTACAAATTGGACTATGTTTTGGATAGTAAAGAAGAATTTAATTTGTTATTTAAAGAAATTAAAAATTTAAAGATCGACCATCCAGAATTGGATTTAAAAGAATTTATGTTTTATATAGATAGTAAAAATCCTGTGAATTTAATAAAAGTAAAAAAAATCGTATCTAAAATAGAAAAACAGTATCCTAATTCAAAGTACAGTAATTTATTAAATGCGATGTTTTCATTAAGAAAAGAAAACTATAAAAAGGCAGAGGAGTATTACAAAAAAGTTCTCGAGGAGGATAAATACAATTACTTAGCTATGGATATAATAGTATGTTATGTAGCACAAAAGAAGGCAGAGGAAGCTAAGGACATGATATATTATTTACTAAAGAAAGATAAGTGCATAAAGCAAGAGCAATTTTATCTAGAAATGATAGCAGATGCAAATTCTATATTGTTTAATAAACTAAAAAAATCCATAAAGAAAAATGATGATAATATTTCAAAATTAGAGTTAGCTTTCTTGTATGATGAAATAGTAGAATACGATAAATCTTTAAAGGTATTAGATACTGTACATATAGATAAAGAAACAGAGATAGTATATTATGCTTTAAAGAGTATGGTATATTTAGATACTAATGAATCAAATAAGGCTATTGAATGTATAAATAAGTGGGAGGAAAAATTAAAGGCACTGGATGAAATAACTAAGAGTAAATTAAAAGATATTTTTAGTTATAAATTAGGTGATTTTTTAGAACATGAAACATTTATTTTATATAAAGGCTTAGTCTATTCTCAAGCAAATAAAAAACAAGAAGCAATTGATTTTATAAATAGTAGTATTTGCTTAAGTTTAGATAATATACAATTAGTTCTGCTGAAAATAAATTTATTGTATGATTTAGGACTTTATGAAGAAGCGACACTTCTATGTGATGAAATTTTAAGTCAATTTGGAGAACTTAATGTTTATTTAGAAAAGATAAAATGCTTATATAAATTAAATAGATTGTTCGATGCTTATGAAGTATGTGATCAGGCATTAAAAGAATATCGCCATACTTTAGATTTTTACATATGCAAAATTAAAATTTTATTAGATTTAAATAGCTTTGATGCTGCTGAAAAATTAGTGACTTTTTTAGAAGGTAAGGGAATTAAAGATATTAATATTTTATATTTCAAGTTAGTTATATTAAATAATAAAGGGCAGGTAGAAGAGGCTAAAAGGATTTATTCAAAATTGAAAAAGCAAATTAAGTGTAAGAAAGAGGAAATTTATGAGTTTATATTAGATGATGTAATGTGTTTAGTTAAAAACTAAGGTTATAAATATAATGAAAGTCAAGAACGATAATATAAGTCTTGACTTTTATTTTAGCTTAATTTTTCTATTTTACAATGATGCTCTTTTGTTTTTGAATCATAGCAAATAGCAACAGCAAGTGTCATTAATTCCTTATTTGGAATTTTTAAGTAGCCATTGTTATAGGATAGGAAGCCTAAAACTATCATAGCTGAATAAATTTCTTTTCTTGTTTTAGGAGTCGTTTGACCTGCCCTAAATTCTTCATTTATTTTGATTTTTATTTCTTCTCCAGCTACCATTTTAATGACATCGTTTTTGACATCTAATATGTTGTATTTAAGGTATTTTAATACCTCATTCATAGCTCCAGTGCTAGTCCAGTAATTTTTACATTTTCTATTTTTTAAGGCTTTTACAACTGATCTTGGGTTATATAGCTTTACGCCTTCATTTACATAACCGTTGTACCACTCTCTTAGCTCGTCAAATTTAATTTTGTTTTGTTTGTTACATAGTACTTTAACCTCTGATTCTGTGAATCCGAAATATTCGTTAAATAATGTGTCGCTCAACATAGTGTATTCGTCGAACATATTTAATGCAGAACCAGTAGCATATTTTTTAATTGGTAAAATACCAGTCATATAACAAAGAGATATATATGCTTCATCCTTGAAAATATTCCTTAGAAACTCTAAAAAGTCATTTTGATTATCTTCAAATAAATGATTATTAAATATATAATCCCATTCGTCTATTATAAATATGAATTTTTCGCCAGACATTCTCAATATTTTCTTTAAACTGTATGTTGTGTCGACATTTTTTATATTAAATTCTGTTATTATTTCTTCTTTTAAGGTATTGATAATGTTATCCATATAGTCCTTGTAAGTATGTACATAATCAGTTATTTCGCTGAACGATATACTTATGACATTGTGTTTATTTAAATTTTCTTTATAGCCTTCTGAGTCTTTTATATTTAATGAATTGAATATAGATGAAGAATCAAATGCTTTGCAATAATAAGAGCTAAGCATATCTGCTATGCTAGTTTTACCGAATCTTCGTGGTCTAGTAATACATAAAAATTTTTCTGATGTATTTATTAGTTCATTTATATCATTTAATATAAGTGATTTGTCTACAAAATATTTGCTATTAAATAAATTTTTATAGTTTTCTAGTGGTCTTTTTGTATTTAAATACATATTTATCACCTCGCTATTTTTTACTATTATATCATAAAGTATGATTTATATATTATTTGTATTATATTCAGATTTAAATATTTTTATAGGGTTTTATAAGTATTTATAAATATGGACTGCGATTAGTTTTTTGTTATTTATTACATAATGATTTTGACATAAAAAACAGCTTCTTTTGATAATTCGATTTTATCATACAAAGCTGTTTTTTATTTAATATTTACATACTTTTGTTAAATTAAAGTTACTTGTTTTTCTGACTTTCTTTGTATACTTCCTTTTCATGTTCAACGACCTTTTCGAAATATTTCCTACGATAGTGCGTTACTTTAAAAAAACCGTTAATTTCCTCAGGAGTACAATACTTTGCTATTTCCATCAAGTAATTACAAGTTACTTTACGATCATATGCTTTGTGTTGTTGACAGGCATATTCACCTTTTTCAGTAAGAAAAAGATGGCGTTCACGCATATTTTCAGGATTTTTACGCTGTTCTATGAAACCTTCTTTTTCAAGTTTAGATAGCATATTAGAAATAGTTCCTTTAGTGCGATATGTAAGTTGGCATAGCTGCTTAGCAGTGATTCCTGGAGTATCGTGAATGAATCCAATGCAGTGAGCTTCTATTTCACTCATGAAGAAACCTAAATCATAGTCTCGTGGAATTGACTCATAAGCAGACATAAGCATTTTGTGTCGGAAAATGATATTTACTTTATCGTCAATATCAGAAATCATATCATTAATATTTTTATTATCGAAGTCCAAAATCAACCCTCCTTAAATAGTTTTGTTATAAAACTGTATAATTATATTATAGAAAAAAAAGTTTTTTTATGCAAGAAAAAATATTGACATTATATGGTATGAATGTTAATATTTTAGTAAGATAGTTTATCGATAAAACTATTTATAACGAATAGAATTATCTAAAAATAAAGATTTTATCAAGAAAGGGCTATAGTTTGGATAGCAAACTTATATTATGATGGATGAAAGAATAGAAAAAAGAGAAAGAAAAAGTTATGGATCAAAAGCTCTGATTCCTATTTTGATATTTGTAGGTTTGTATATTGGTTGTGGATGTATATTCACATTATTAAAAATGGATAATCCTTTTTCAATTATGTCTAGATATATATCGATACTGATTGCAATCATATTTTCTCTAATTTATTATGAACCACATAGGAGTTTGACAGAAAAAGTTGAGATATATTGTTCAAAAGCTGGGAAAAAAGGAGTTATACTCTTGGGATTTATTGTGTTAATGGCTGGCGGATTTTCAAGTGCAGCAGAGGTAATAGGAGGAAAAGAATCACTTGTAAATCTTGGACTAACTTTTATTCCAATTCATTTTTTAATCCCAGGAATATTTGTAATATGTGCAGTAATATCGACTTGCATAGGAACATCAATGGGTACGATTGTAACTATGCTTCCAATTGCATACTCGTTATCATCTGGAACAGGTTTAAATCCTGGAATGGTTGGTGCAGCTGTGATTACTGGCGCTTTCTTTGGGGATAATTTGTCTATGATCTCTGATACGACAATATGTGCAACCAAAGGTGTTGGAGCAGAAATAAAAGATAAATTCCGTGTTAATTTTTTTGTTGCTTTACCTGCTGCTTTAATAACGATTGTTATGTATATGGTATTTAGTCCTCATTCAGCAAATCAATCAATTGTGGCAGGAGAATATCATATTGAAGCAATAATTCCGTATTTACTAGTACTGGTACTCGCTATTAAAGGAATGGATGTAGTCATGGTATTGACAATTGGGATTGCATCTTGTTGTGTAATTGGAGTTGCGACTGGTAGGATATCGTTTTTTGAATGGGCACAAGCAGTATCTTCAGGAATGGAAAATATGTTTTGGCTAGTGGTGTTTTCTACTTTGGTTTCTGGATTAATTGGATTGGTAGAATATTATGGAGGAGTTGACTGGTTGATCAATACAGTTTCAAAAAAAATCCATAATAGACGAGGCTGTGAATCGATTATAGGATTGCTTTCTCTGTTAATATCTGGGGTTATTGTTAATAATACGATGGCAATCATAATAACAGCACCTGTTGCAAAAGAGTTAGGAGAAAAGTATGAAGTCAGTCCTAAGAGAATGGCAAGTTTACTAGATATTGGAGCATGTCTGGCAGTGATGCTTGCACCACATGGAAGTGCAGTGATGATGATTCAAGAAACAATAGGATGTAATTATTTAGAAATTGTAAGATATCAGTTTTATCCATTTCTGCTAATACTTTGTACGGCAGTTATGATTGGATTTAAAATAGAAAGAAGGAGAGTAAAAAACTATGAATGAGAATAAAAATTTAAAAAATTATGGTGCAAAGGCCTTGTTACCATTACTTATATTTTTAGTATTATATGTCGGATGTGGAATTGTATTTACAGTGCTTGGAACAGAAGATCCATTCTGGCAAATGCCTAGATATGTAGCAATTTTAATTGCAATTTTGGTAGCAGTAATATTCTTTGACAAAGAAAAATCTGTAACAGAAAAAGTAGATATATACTGTGAAAATGCAGGAAAGCCTGGAGTTATGCAGCTAGGACTTATGGTATTGATGGCTGGTGGATTTGCTAATGTATGTTCTCAGATGGGTGGACAAGAATCAATTGTAAATCTTGGTATTTCTTTAATTCCAAGTTATTTCCTTATACCAGGAATATTTGCAATATGTGCATTAATTTCTACATGTATAGGAACATCAATGGGGACTTTAGCAACAATGATTCCTGTAGCAGCAGCCCTTACACAAGGAGCTGGACTAAATCCAGCTATGGCAGGAGCAGCAGTAATTACAGGATCTTATTTCGGAGACAACCTTTCTATGATTGCAGGAACAACAATCTGTGCTGTTAGAGGTGTAGGTGCTGATATGAAAGGAAAATTCAATGTAAACTTTAAACTAGCGCTTCCTTCAGCAATTCTAACAATTATTGCCTATGCGATTTTGAGTATGGGAAGTGGAACACAAGCAGTTGAAGCTGGAAGCTATAACCTACTTACAATCATTCCATATGCTTCTACATTAATTTTTGCTCTAATGGGAATGGATGTTATCCTTGTACTTGCAATTAGTATCGTGCTTGCTGGAGTGATTGGAATTGCAATTGGTAATATTTCGTTTTTCGGATGGGCGCAAGCAGTATCATCAGGAATGGAAAGTATGTTCTGGCTAGCAGTATTTGCTATGATGATTTCTGGTCTTGTTGGATTTATAAGATATTATGGTGGAATTGACTGGTTAGTAAATGTAGTTACTAAGAAAATCACAGGTAAGAAAAGTTGTGAATATATTTTATTAATATTAGCGTTAGTACTTTGTGCAACAATTGTAAATAATGTTATGGCAATTATGATTCTTGCACCAATAGCAAAAGAAGTAGGTGCGCGTTATAAGATTAATTCTGATAAACTAGCGTGTCTTTTAGACATTGGAGCTTGTGTGGCTGTTATGATTGTACCTCATGGAACAGGTGCAATGATGGCACAGGAAGCAGTGGGTGCTACTTATATAGAAATTTTAAAATATCAGTTCTATCCACTTTTCCTTATGATTTTTACAGCATTAAGTATTCAGTTTGGAAGTATTTTTTCAAAATTTAAAAATAAAAATGAAAATGAAAATGAAAGCGAAATCAAAAATGAAAGTGAGGTAGTATAAATTATGAAAATTACAAAGATTGATCTTCTTTTTTCAAATCCTGTTGAAGATGGATGGAGACCTTTATTTTGCCGTGTTTACACAGATACTGGAATCTATGGAGATGGAGAGGTAGCATTATCATATGGAGATACATTGAATGCCGCATTTGGAATTATGAAGGACTTGGCTCCGATGTTAATAGGAATGGACCCTCTTGATCATGAAGTTATATGGCAAAAAATGTACAGACATTGTTTCTTTGCACTAAATGGAGGGCCAATTACATTTGGAGGAATGAGTGCATTTGATATGGCCTTATGGGATATTAAGGGAAAAGCATTTAACGTACCTCTTTATAAATTACTTGGAGGAAAACAACGTAACAGTCTACGTGCCTATGCAAGTCAGCTTCAAAATGACTGGGGCGAAAATAGAAAACCAGCAAGGACACCAGAAGATTATGCAAGAGTTGCAAGAATAGCTGTTGAAAAAGGATTCGATGCAATAAAGATTAATTTCCTTACTTTCCATCCAAAAAATGGGCGTTATCATGAAACAGAACAAACTGCATTCCTTAGTCCATCTTATATGGAAACTGTAGAGGCGCGTATTGCAGCAGTACGTCAAGAAGTAGGTAAAAATGTAGATATTATTCTGGAAAATCATTGTTATACAGACAAATTATCTGCTACACAATATGGAAATATGGCTAAGAAATATGGTATTCTTTATTACGAAGAACCAACAACTCCACATCCAGATTTACTATCTTATGTTCATAAGGAAACTGGAATTCCAGTAGCGAGTGGAGAACGTATTTATTCTCGTTGGCAATATCGTCAATATTTTGAAGAAAATTCAATACAAATTATTCAACCAGATATCGGAAACTGTGGTGGAATTACTGAAGTAAAGAAGATATGTGATATGGCTTATTTATATGAAACAGGTGTGCAAATTCATGTATGTGGAAGTCCTCTTGTAACAGCAGCATCATTACATCTTGAAGCGGCTATCCCAAATTTTGTAATCCATGAATATAATGTAAATACTTCGATGCCAAAAATGACTTCATTGACTAAATACAATTATGAACCTGTAAATGGACAATTTTCTATTCCAGAACTTCCAGGGATAGGAAATGAAATTGCAGAAGAAACATTTAAGAATAGTGAAGTTGTAACAATACAATAGAAGAATATATGTAATTTATATTTGAAGGAAGGTTATAATATGGAGTTGACAAAAGAACAGCTTAAAGAAAAAATTTGTGAAAAGGCATATGATTTAGGTGTTAATATCATTAAATCATGTTCTGTCTCAAAATGGGAGGAAATGCCCATACAAGCGCCTGAGTTTTGGCCACAAAATATTTGGCCATGGGCAAAAAATGTTATTGTTCTTGGAATACCACTATATGAACCTATGATTAATACAACTCCATCTATGGTATATCAAGAACTTTACGATACTAGCAACAGGGTTTTAGATGATATGGCTTATAAATTAACGAATTATATTGTAACAAAACTTGGTTATAAAGCAATTTATTTTCCAAGAGATTGTTACTATAGTATAGAAGTATTATTAAAAAATCCTAATGCAGCATTTTCACATGTTATCGCTGGATATTATGCTGGTGTAGGAACTATAGGTGATAGTCATAATTTAATCACCAAAGAATTTGGACCACGCTTAAGACTTGTATCTATTATTACAGATGCGCCGATTCCAGCAGATGAAATGTTAGAAGAGGATCTTTGTATTCATTGCAAAAAATGTTTAAAAAATTGTCCTGCAAAATGTTTTGAAGAAAATATAGAAGATAAAAAAGATATCTATAAAATGGACAAAGTGGCATGTACACAAAGAAATGTAGATGTAAAAAATGACCATCACTGGCCATGTGGAATATGCATAAGTGTATGTCCAGTAGGCGAAGATCTAAAGATGTATAAAGGCGTAACTATTACATCAAAAGAAGGAATTAAACACTGTCAAAGTTATGGTTCTTAACATAATGAAGTGTAAGATAAAGTGTGTAAGTAGAAAATAAAAATATACTTTTGATATTATTTTGATAAATTTGAAGTTATAGAGCTGAGTATATCAGCAGAACATAAAATTTACAACCGGACAAGTGTGTCGGGTCTGAAAATACGGCATTTTCTCACTTTATGTCGTGTAAATAAGTGAATTTTTAATATAATCTGTTAATCA
>NZ_JBJDXL010000560.1:0-2046 GCF_051866655.1 Intestinibacter sp. | reverse complement strand
AAAAATAACTACTGCTGCAGAGCTAGTACCTTCAGAAAATTATGTTTCAAGGGTTCCTATGTATATAACATTTAAAGAAGCTATTTCATTTGATGAGTATAAAACTATATGTAAAAATATATTCAAAGAAAAATGCGATGAGGGTCTAATCTTCCAAGAATCTATTAAGGGAAGTACAGGATATAACAATTTATTAGATTACGATAACGCTTATTTCTTAATTGGTAAAAATCAAAAGACTATAACAGCTATTGAATTTAACAAAAGCGATGATGTAAGCTTCATATATTATGAAGATGATTTAAAATACGAGACAAAAGGCGATGGTACAGTACCGTATATTTCAGCGACAATGTGCCAAGCAGTTAAGAGATTGCCTCAGGATAGATATTGTTTTGCTGATGGAGACCATACTCAAATTGTTCAAAATGCTAAAATTATAGATCAAAATGGTAAAATAACTGATAAAACAACTATAGAATGGATAAAACAAAAATTAGAAATTATAGAAGAAACCAGCACACCATCAGATGACACAACATCAAGTCAAAAGTCAGTAGGCGGTGGTGGATTTATGGTTCTTCGTGTAGCTTGTCCAGTAGATGTAAACATCGAAGCAAATGGAGAAGCATTAAATTCATCAGCATCAGAATTTGACGCACAAACATCTTTTGGTAGACTTGATATAATAGGTCAAAATGACGATATAAAAATGGCTTGTGTAGATACGAGTGACGATTACGATGTTACTTTAAATGGTAATGGTGAAGGTACAATGGATTACACTATACGTTATTTTAATTCAGATGATGAGTTAGAAAGTGAGACAACAATTAAAGATGTTCCAATAACTAAAGATACAATTATAACAACTAAACCAGTTTCTACAGAGGATACAGTTCTTAATGTAGATATAGATGGAGATGGAACAGTCGATAAGATATACAAAGCTCCAAAGGGTGAAACAGTAGATGTAGAAAAGGTTGTAAAATTCAATCCAAATAACGGAGCTCAAGAGATAAAGAGAGCTGTAGATTCAGAAGGTAAATTAAATTATACACCAGAAGCTCCAACTAAGGCTGGATATACTTTTGTAGGATGGTTTAAGGATACTGATGATACAACTACTAAGTACGAATTAGGAGCTACATATACAGAGGACGTAACATATACAGCTAAATGGGCTCATGTAGACATGCTTGGAGCTCAAGTCAAAGCAGTAGTAGACGATAAGAGTGGTATAAGATTTGGTACTAGAATCTACAACGATGGCGATGAAATAGTAGAAAAAGGAACTATAATACTTCCAGCTAGATTACTACCAGAGGGAGAATCATTGACACTAGATACTCCTAATATAGCTCAATCTATAGGTAAGGTAAACTACGAAGTGAATGAGGAAAAGAATTATGTAACTTATTTAGGAACTTTAGTAAATATACCAAGAGCTCAATTTGATGCAGAAATAACAGCATCAGCTTATGTAATTTACAAGGATAAGGCTGGTAATGAATATACTGTTTATTCACCATATAAGAAGGGGTCAACAACTATAAATAGATTATTAAATAGTTAATAAAATCGATTAATAAGTATTAAATAAAATTAGGGAATGTAGTGAAGTAATTTTTATTTATTTTACTACATTCCAATTTTTTTGATATTATATAAGTAATAAATTACCATATTATAGACAAAGGAGGAAGGAAAATGATAAAACTTTTTAAAAAAGCAATAGTATTTACAATTACTGCTTCGTTTGTATTTAGCTCAGGTCTGGGTCAAATACTATCTTATGCACTGACTAGTGAAATCTACAAAACTGAAAAAGCTATTGCAAGTAATTTTGAGGTAGAAAATATATCTCAAGCCAATTATAGTGTAGCTACTGCCAACACTGTCTCAACTAGCAGTGACAGCTTAACATTTGAAAATTTTACTTATACTGTATATAATTCAGAGATAATAATAACTGGATATACAGGTCAAGATACAGAAATAACTATACCTTCAAAAATAAATGGGATGAAGGTAACAACTATAGAA
>NZ_JBJDXL010000559.1:0-9047 GCF_051866655.1 Intestinibacter sp. | reverse complement strand
AAGAAGAAGGCGTTTGTGATATATGTAAAGGAGAACTTTATCAAAGAGCCGATGATAATGAAGAAACAGTTTCAAAGAGAATACAAGTTTATTTAGATGAAACTAAACCATTAGCTGATTACTACTCAAAATCAGGTATAATCGCTGATATAAATGGTCAACAAGCTATAGACAAAGTATTCAACGATATAGTTTCTGCTTTAGAAGGCAAATAATGATAAAATTAAGATCAAAAGAAGAAATACAAATCATGAGAGAGGCGGGCAAAATTGTCGCCGACACTCATGAATTATTAAAGTCAGCTATAATTCCGGGGGTATCTACTCTAGAGCTAGATACAATAGCTGAAGAGAATATAAGAAAATATAATGCAGTACCATCTTTTAAAGGCTATGGAGGATTTAAAGGAAGTATTTGTGCGTCTATAAACAATGAGGTCGTACATGGCATTCCTAAGAATAAAATAGTGAAAGAGGGAGACATTATAAGTATTGATATAGGAGCCTGTTATAAAGGATATCATGGCGACTCCGCAAAGACACATGCAGTTGGTGTGATATCTGAAGAGAACAGGAAGTTAATAGAAGTGACACGACAAAGCTTCTATGAAGGAATAAAGTTTGCAAAAATTGGATACAGACTTTCGGACATCTCACACGCAATACAAACACACGTTGAAAAAAATGGATTTTCGGTAGTCAGAGATTTAGTTGGTCATGGAGTAGGCACACATCTCCATGAACCACCTAATATACCTAACTACGGAAAGCCAGGAAAAGGACCTAAACTTAAGGCTGGAATGGTTTTAGCGATAGAACCAATGGTAAACATGGGAAAATTTAATGTTAAATGTCTATCAGATGGATGGACAATAGTTACAATCGATGGGAAAAACTCGGCACACTATGAACATACGATAGTAATTACAGAAAATGAACCAATTTTGCTCACAAGCCTTTAAATTTTGTCCAATAAGTGTTATTATAGTTAATGCGGGCTTTTAGCTTGCGTATATAAAGTTAAGCATAAGAGTATAAAATACTTTGAAAAAAGTAATAAAATAGTATAAAATTGTTAATGATACTTTTTAAGAGCTAACTTAGTTAAGTCAACATCTTGACTTATTGAAATGGAGGGCTGGTTGTTTAATGGCCAAAAAAGATGTAATAGAATTTGAAGGCACAGTTGTAGAAAACTTGCCTAATGCTATGTTTAAAGTTAAATTAGAAAATGGACATGAAGTATTATGCCATTTATCTGGTAAGCTAAGAATGAACTTCATAAGAATTCTTGAAGGAGATAAGGTTAAAATAGAACTTTCACCTTATGATCTTACAAGAGGAAGAATCACTTGGCGTAAGAAGTAGACTACTTACAGTCTAAGGAGGGATTAATAATGAAGGTAAGACCATCAGTAAAACCAATGTGCGAAAAATGCAAGATAATCAGAAGAAAAGGAAAAGTAATGGTTATCTGCGAAAATCCAAAGCACAAACAAAAACAAGGATAATATAAAAAAATATAGCATTTACAGTAATTTTGTGATATAATAAAAAACTGTGATGTTAACAAAAAATGTTAAAAAATAACGAAAAAAATAGATACGAATTTATATAAGAAACTCGGTTTTTTATAGAAAACTAATGTAGGAGGTGCAACAATGGCAAGAATCGCTGGGGTAGATTTACCTAATGAAAAAAGAGCGGAAATAGGCTTAACTTATATATATGGTATAGGTAGAGCAACTGCTAATGAAATATTAGCTAAAGCTGAGATCAATCCTGATACTAGAATAAAGGATTTATCAGAAGAAGAAGTTAATACACTAAGAAGAATAATAGATAATGATTTCTTGGTTGAAGGTGACTTAAGAAGAGAAATTGCATTAAACATAAAAAGATTAAGAGACATTAAATGTTACAGAGGTATAAGACATGCTAAAGGATTACCTCTAAGAGGTCAAAAAACTAAGACTAACGCTAGAACTAGAAAAGGTCCTAGAAAGACTGTATCTCGTAAAAAGAAAAAATAATAAGTAGATAGGAGGGAAATTCGAAAAATGGCTAAACAAAAAAAGAAAGTAACACGTATCAGAAGAAGAGAACGTAAAAATATAGATCGTGGACATGCACATATACAATCAACTTTTAATAATACAATAGTTACATTAACAGACGTTCATGGTAATGCTATATCATGGGCATCTTCAGGACAATTAGGATTCAAAGGATCAAGAAAATCAACTCCATTTGCTTCTCAAATGGCTGCAGAAACTGCTGCTAAAGCTGCAATGGAACATGGCTTAAAGAGCGTAGAAGTATTTGTTAAAGGACCAGGTTCTGGTAGAGAAGCTGCTATAAGAGCTTTACAAGCAACTGGACTTGAAGTAACAATGATAAAAGATGTCACTCCAATACCACATAACGGATGTAGACCACCAAAAAGAAGAAGAGTATAATCATAGGAGGTGTAGATAATGGCAAGATATACTGGTGCATCATGCAGACAATGCCGTAGAGAAGGAATGAAATTATTCCTTAAAGGTGATAGATGTTATACAGATAAATGCGCTATAGTTAAAAGAAACTATGCTCCAGGACAACACGGACAAGGGAGAAAGAAACTTTCTAACTATGGATTACAATTAAGAGAAAAACAAAAAGTTAAGAGAATTTACGGAGTTTTAGAAACTCAATTTAGAAACTTATATGAACGTGCAGAAAAAATGTCAGGTAAAACTGGGGAAAACTTATTATGTCTATTAGAAGAAAGATTAGACAACGTAGTTTTCAGAATGGGATTAGCTAACTCTAGAAAAGAAGCTAGACAATTAGTTACTCATGCACACTTTACTTTAAATGGTAAAAAAGTAGATATACCATCATTAACTGTTAAAGTTGGAGATGTTATAGCTGTTAAAGAAACTTCTAAATCATCAGCTAAATTTAAAGCATTAGTTGAAGCAAACAAAGTTGCTCCAAACTGGTTAGATGTAAACTTAGAAGAAATGTCTGCTAAAGTAGTTGCTTTACCAACTAGAGAAGATATAGATATCGAAATAGCAGAACACTTAATCATAGAACTTTATTCAAAATAATAGGCAGTTTTTAAAAATAATTTTAAAATTGTTTACCCTCAGTGGATTAACAAATTTTAAGGAGGGTTTAGTCCATGATAGAAATAGAAAAACCAAAGGTAGATATAATAGAGCTTAGCGAAGACTATAGATATGGTAAATTCGTAGTTGAACCTCTAGAAAGAGGATACGGAATAACTATAGGTAATGCTCTTAGAAGAATATTATTATCTTCTTTACCAGGTGTAGCTGTGCACTCTATAAAAATAGATGGAGTTCTACATGAGTTTTCAACTGTACCAGGAGTAAAGGAAGATGTTACTGAAATAATATTATCATTAAAAGAACTTTCAGCTACTATAGATGGTGAAGGTAGTAGAACACTTAAAATAGAAGCTCAAGGTCCATGCTCTATCAAAGGATCTGACATAATATGTCCTCCAGACGTTGAAATATTAAGTAAAGATTTACACATCGCTACTTTAGATGATAATGCTAAGCTTAATATGGAAATATATGTTGATAAAGGTAGAGGATATGTACCAGCAGAAGAAAACAAAACAGAAAATATGCCTATAGGTGTATTACCTGTTGATTCAATATATACTCCAATTGAAAAAGTTAGCTACCATGTAGAAAACACAAGAGTTGGTCAAAAATCTGATTACGATAAGTTAACTCTAGAAATTTTGACTAATGGAAGTATAAATCCTCAAGAGGGGATATCTCTTGCTGCAAAAGTACTTGTTGAACATCTAAATCTATTTATAGATTTAACTGAACATGTTAGCAATGTAGAAATAATGGTAGAAAAAGAAGAAGATCAAAAAGAAAAAGTTTTAGAAATGACTATAGAAGAATTAGATTTATCAGTTAGATCTTATAACTGTTTAAAGAGAGCCGGAATAAATACAGTTGAAGAATTAGCTAATAAGTCTGAGGATGATATGATGAAGGTTAGAAACCTTGGTAAAAAATCATTAGAAGAAGTAATTCAAAAACTAGAAGAACTTGGATTAGGTCTTAAACCAAGCGAAGAATAATCGAGCAAAGGAGGGATTGGCATGGCTAATTACCGTAAGTTAGGACGTGTGACTTCACACAGAAACCTTATGTTAAGAAACTTAGTAACTGACTTACTAAGAAATGGTAGAATAGAAACTACAGTAACTAGAGCAAAAGAAACTCGTAGAATGGCTGAAAAAATGATAACTCTTGCTAAAAGAGGAGATTTACATGCTAGAAGACAAGTTTTAGCTTATGTTATGGATGAAACTGTTGTAAATAACTTATTCACTGATTTAGCTCCAAAATACGCTGAAAGAAACGGTGGATATACTAGAATAATCAAAAAAGGGCCAAGAAAAGGCGACGCTGCTGAAATGGCATTTATAGAATTAGTTTAGTAAATAATAGTTTTATATAGATAGCCCCATACTGTTGAGTATGGGGTTTGTTTTTATATTAAAAATTAAATAAATAAAATTGTATCCATAAAAAAAGAAAAATGTGGTATTACTTTTGTTTGAAATTAATATTTTTAAATTTTTATGGCTAAACTATGTTATAATTATAAATTGTATAAGTTTTTAAGCTACTGCTTTATAAAGGAGTATATGAAATGGAGAATATAATAAGTGTAAAGGATATGACCTTTGAATATGTAACTATAGATTCTAAATTTAAAGCAATAGACGATTTAAGTTTAGAAGTTAAGCAAGGAGAATTTGTTGCAATCATAGGTCACAATGGATCAGGAAAATCCACTTTGTCTAAAAATTTAAATGCAATTTTAGTGCCTAGTGAAGGTGATATTTACATCGATGGCATGAACACAAAGGACGAATCAAATCTTTGGAATATAAGACAAACGGCTGGAATGGTATTTCAAAATCCAGACAACCAAATCGTAGCTACAATAGTAGAAGAAGACGTTGCCTTTGGACCAGAAAATTTAGGTGTAGAGCCTAAAGTAATTAGACAAAGGGTAGAAGAATCACTAAAGAGTGTTGGAATTTATGAATTAAAGGATAGACAACCCCATTTATTATCGGGTGGTCAAAAGCAAAGGGTAGCCATAGCAGGAATTATCGCTATGAGACCAAAATGCATTATATTTGATGAAGCTACAGCAATGTTAGACCCATCAGGTAGAAAAGAAGTTATGAATGTAATAAAAAAATTAAATAAAGAAGAAAATATTACGACTTTACATATAACTCACTATATGGAAGAAGCTGTTCAAGCTGATAGAGTAGTTGTTGTAGACAAAGGTAAAAAACTATTAGAAGGGACTCCAAAAGAGGTATTTAAAAATGTAGATTTACTTAAAGAGATAGGTCTAGATGTACCTTGTATGACAGAGCTAGCTGGTCTTTTGAGAGAAGAAGGACTAGATTTAGACGATGACATATTAACAGTGGATGAAATGGTGGATAAATTATGTCAGTTATAGTAAAGAATTTAACATATATATATGATGAAGGAATGCCTTTTGCAAGTAAGGCTCTTGATAATATTTCTTTTGAAATAAAGGACAATGATTTTGTAGGCCTTATAGGACACACAGGATCAGGAAAATCAACATTAATACAACACTTAAATGGATTATTAAAACCTTCTTCAGGAGAAATTTTTATAAATGGTTTTAATATAACAGATAAAGATTTAAATCTAACTGAAGTAAGAAAAAGAGTAGGGATAGTCTTTCAATATCCTGAATATCAATTATTTGAAGAAACTGTAGAAAAAGACATTGCTTTTGGTCCTGGAAATCTAGGATTAGAAGAAGATGAAATAGCTGATAGAGTAAAAAAATCTATGGAAGCAGTAGGGCTTGATTACGAACAATATAAAGATAAATCTCCTTTTGATTTATCAGGAGGTCAAAAACGTAGGGTAGCTATAGCTGGAGTAATAGCAATGAATCCAGAGGTTCTTATACTAGATGAACCAACAGCTGGATTAGATCCAGGTGGTAGAGATGAAATATTTAGATTGATTAAAAAATTACATCAAGACAATAATATAACTATAATACTTTCATCACATAGTATGGATGATATGGCAAAATTGGCCAAGACAATAATCGTTATGAATCATGGAAAAATAGAATTTATGGGAACACCTAGAGAAGTATTTAATTCTCATGCAGATAGATTGAGAGAAATAGGTTTAGATGTGCCTCAAGTTTTAGAACTAGCTAATAAGCTAAGAGATAAGGGCTTTGATATAAGAACAGATGTCCTTACAGTTGAGGAAATCAAAGAAGAAATACTAAAAGTTATGAGAGGAAGAAAGAAATGTTAAAAGATATAACTATAGGTCAATATTATCCAGCGAATTCTAAAATCCATAGATTAGATCCAAGAACTAAGATTATAGCTACGATTGTATTTATGATTGCGTTATTTGTTGTAAATCAATTTTGGCCATATGTAATTATATTAGGAATAGTAGCAGCTATAATTAAAGCATCTCAAATTCCTATGTCGTATATGCTTAAAGGTCTGAAGCCTTTGAGATGGATTTTATTATTTACTTTTGTAATTAATATGTTCTGTTTACCAGGAAATGTACTTGCTATTGGAAGCTTTAAATTTCAATTAGGATTTTTAAAAATTACTGATGCAGGTTTAAGACAAGCAATATTTATGTCTATTAGATTGATATACTTAGTTGTAGGTACATCTTTATTGACACTTACAACATCACCTATACAATTAACAGACGGTATAGAAAGACTTCTAGCACCATTTAACAAGGTAGGATTACCAGTACATGAATTAGCTATGATGATGACAATAGCATTGCGTTTTATACCTACATTATTAGATGAAACAGACAAAATAATGAAGGCTCAAATGTCAAGAGGTGCAGACTTTGAAAGTAGCAACCTTATAAACAGAGCTAAAAACTTAGTTCCATTACTAGTACCACTATTTGTAAGTGCATTCAGAAGAGCCGACGAATTAGCTATGGCTATGGAGGCTAGATGCTATAGAGGTGGATACAACAGAACTAAGATGAGACAAGCTGTTATAACTGGTGCAGATAGAATTGCATTTGTATTGATGATTTTATTCTTAGCTGGAAGTATAGCAAGTAGATTCATACACATTTTAGTGTAATTAAAAAAAAAGAGGTAATTAATGAGAAATTTAAAAATTACTTTACAATATAATGGTGAAAACTACTGTGGTTGGCAAAGACAGCCTAATTCACCAGGGATCCAAGGTACAGTAGAAAACGCCATCTATGAAATAACAAAGGAAAAAGTAAAGGTAACCGCATCGGGAAGAACTGATGCGGGAGTTCATGCTTTAGGACAGGTTGCAAATTTCAAAACTGAAACCAATATACCTGCCTCTAGAATACCAGATGCATTAAATGCTAAACTCCCAAAGGATATATCTGTAATATCCTGTGAGGAGGTCGATATGGACTTTCACGCTAGATATAACGCATGTGGTAAGACATATAGGTATTTAATATATAATAGACCTTATAGAAGCCCTTTATACAAGAATTTAGCATATCATGTGAAATATGACCTGGATTGGGATAAAATTCGCTTAGAAGCCAAATATTTGATTGGTACGCATGATTTTGTTGGATTTATGAGCTCAGGTTCATCAGTAAAGGACACAGTAAGGACTATTTATGATATCAAGATAGAAGAGCATGAAGGAATAACATCTATTGAGATAAGTGGAAACGGATTTTTATACAATATGGTAAGAATAATCGTAGGCACGCTCGTAGATATAGGTCGAGGTAGAATTAAACATAATATGGAAGAAATAATAAATTCAAAAAGTAGGTCAATGTGCGGTCATACAGCACCTGCACACGGTTTATTTCTCAAAAAAGTTCAGTATTAAACCTTGACACTTTTTCCTATATATATTAGAATATATAGGAATGTGTTAATAAGTCCACAACGCCCCGGACTTTATATAAACGGTAAAATAAAATTTTGAAAAAATAAGAAGGAGGGACAACCATGAAAAGTTATATAGCTAAACCAGCTGAAGTACAAAGAAAATGGTACTTAGTTGACGCTGAAGGAAAAACATTAGGTCGTCTTGCTACAGAAATAGCAACTATATTAAGAGGAAAACATAAACCAACATTTACACCACATGTAGACGGTGGAGACTTCGTTGTTGTTGTAAATGCATCAAAAGTAGTTTTAACAGGAAAGAAATTAGATCAAAAATATTATAGATACCACACTGGTTATGTAGGTGGATTAAAAGAAATCTCTTACAGAGAAATGATGGAAAAGAAACCAGAAGAAGTAATAGCTCACGCAGTTAGCGGAATGTTACCAAAAAATAAATTAAGAGCAAAAATGATGACTAGATTAAGAGTATTCGCAGGAGCAGAACATACTCATGCAGCTCAAAAACCAGAAGTATTAAACTTCTAATTAACTAGATGAAAGGAGGAGTTATCATGGAAAAAGTACAATTCTACGGAACAGGAAGAAGAAAAAGCTCTGTAGCTAGAGTAAGATTAGTTGCAGGTGAAGGAAATATAACAGTAAACGGAAGAGCATTAGACGAATATTTCGATTACGATACATTAATAAGAGACGTTAAACAACCATTAGTTTTAACTAGCAATGAAAATAAATACGATGTTATAGTAAAAGTTGAAGGTGGAGGATTCACTGGACAAGCTGGTGCTATAAGACATGGTATAGCTAGAGCTTTATTAAAAGCTGATGCTGACTTAAGACCAGAACTTAAAAAAGCTGGATTCTTAACTAGAGATGCTAGAATGAAAGAAAGAAAGAAATATGGATTAAAGGCTGCCAGAAGAGCACCTCAATTCTCAAAAAGATAGTATTATCAATATATTTGATATTAGTGAAACCCTTGGAGTTAAGCAATTCCAAGGGTTTTATTGTTTTACAAAATTATTTAAATTCATATTTATAACTAACACACAAGTAACAAAACTT
>NZ_JBJDXL010000558.1:0-2051 GCF_051866655.1 Intestinibacter sp. | reverse complement strand
GGGACGTATCCCCTCAAGCTTATACCTTGTAGAAAGGGTAGTTGGTAGCACGTGGGTTCAAATCCCACCGTCCCTACAACTTCTGGATTAAATTTTAATTTTGTGCCAAAACATTTTACATTATGATTATTTTCATGTACATTTGTATATGAATTGTAACAATTATAATGCACAGAAATTAAGAGGTTTAAAGCGTAAGTTAGAGCTAATAAAATCTCATGGTGGTAAATGTGAACTATGTGGCTATGACAAAAATGTAGCTGTTCTAGAATTTCACCATATTAATCCAGATGAAAAAGAATTTCAATTAGATTTAAGACATTTATCTAATACAAGTATAGAAAAACTTAAAGAAGAAGCAGATAAATGTCAACTTCTATGTGCTAATTGTCATAGAGAAGTACATAATCCTCACTTAGGAATAGATAAAGTACAGAAATTAGTTGACGCAGAAGCTAAGGATAAGACGTCTTTTGAAAACATGACTGGATCTATATGCCCAGTATGTGGTAAAAGATTCCCTAAATCTACAGGTAAAATATATTGTTCTAAAGAGTGTAGGATTGCTGATAAGCATTATCCATCTTTAAAAGAAGTAAATGAACAGTATGAGATACTTAAAAGTTGGGAAAAGGTTGCTCAATATTTTGGAGTAACCCGTAGAATTATCCAAGGAATAAGAAAAAGAGATTCATAAACTGGAAGTTGACAGTTCAAGTCTGTCTAGGCCCACTAAACAGATGATTTTAGTGTTTTCATGGTATTAGAATTGGAAATAGCCTGTTGTGAAACACGCTATTTTTTACCTTCTCGTCTGCTAATGGTTAGGCTCGATGTCTTATACACATCCAATCTAGGTTCAAGTCCTAGCGAGAAGACAATTACTTTGCTCATAGTCTGTTGTGAAACACGCTATTAAAGATATTTAGTTTAATTGGTAAAACATCTTCGGAAGATGTAGGTTCGAATCCTACAATATCTACAAATGTGTGAAAGTAAGATTAGAGGTTTATTTAATTGTTGTTATTGAAATAAGTAAAGCTGCCTGTTGCGAAATACGCAGCTTTAAAATGAGTAACAGATCTAATCTGTTACTCAAACTAGTGGTAATGCTAATATAGGTATGAGCGCCATCCTTATAAGATGGAAACAGTGGGTTCAATTCCCACTACCACCACAATTTACTAATTTATTAATTAAAAAATTATTATCATGAAAAGAATTGAAACAGTCGCGATTTTAACCCTCTTAGTAGGGCTAATCGTTTATGTCTCTTCACTAAATGAATCTGTAAGAGACAGAAATTTCCGATGGAAAGAAGAAGTTATGTATTCTGTAGATGTTCCAAGACTAGTAGAGATTTTGGACTCTATGGAAATCTATCGGGAAACAGTAGATGACGATATTTATCAACTTTGTAAGAACCGTATTTATAAATTAACAGAATATGAAGACTAAAGTTGATATATTAAATCCACGTCCTCTTCAACAACTAGAAGAGGACACTAAAGAAGAATTATCTTTCTTTAGTAGAGATATTTTAGTAATAAATCAGGATATGATATTTAGTCATCTTCCTGAATATAAAAGAGAACAAATATTAAATATCTTATTGGATTATGTCTACTAGATTCAAGAAGCAGAACTGCTCCTCATCAGTTCGAGATTTGTTTACCGATAAATGGGGTAGAACAATCATAGTTACTGGAACTTATGCTTATGAATGGTCTGTAACCATTAAAAGCAGTATATCAGTAACTACAATGAGGTTTAGAACTCGTATTGAAGCTGTAAAGCTCATTACTGAGTTGAAGAGAAAACATTGATTAGTACTTTAGATAGTCCGCTTTAGTTATATCCTTTCTTTTAAGAATTTCAACCATCTTCTTGCTTATGTAACTAAAGTGGACTATCTTTGCATTGTTATTAAAAAATAATAGTAGAATTTTTATTTGTTATCTACAACAGTAAAATTCTTACTAAAAGTTTACTTTACGCTCGAATGGTGGAATCGGTAGACACGAAGGACTTAAAATCCTTTGGCTATTGCA
>NZ_JBJDXL010000557.1:0-9094 GCF_051866655.1 Intestinibacter sp. | reverse complement strand
GGATCTACTACAAGATGTGAATTTAAAATATATTGTAAAAAGCGACGGAGGTATTTACGATGAAAATGGACTAAATATCGAGGAGCTGATTGAATATACAAATTCAGATAAAAAAATACAAAATCACCCTAAATGGTCTGATATTTCTTTTAAAAATATAGTAGAAAATAAAGATGTAGATATTTTGATAGAGCTTACAAGTACAAACATAGTAGATGGTGAGCCTGGTTATACTCATATAAGAGAGTCTTTAAAAAACGGTATAGACGTAGTAACTGGAAATAAGGGTCCTATTTTACTTCACTACAAAGAGCTTAAAAGCCTCGCAATTAAAAATAATTTGTACCTAAAAATAGGATGTACAACTGGGGGTGCACTTCCCTCTGTAAATGCAGGTACGACAGATGTTTTAGGCGCTCAAGTCACAGAAATTACTGGAGTTTTAAATGGAACTACTAATTTTATACTAGAAGAAATGCTAAAAAACAGAGTCGAATACGAAGCTGCTCTAAAAAAAGCACAGGATTTAAATATAGCAGAAAAGGATCCTTCACTAGATGTGTTGGGATACGACACTGCTGTCAAGATGGCTATTTTAAGCGAGGTAATTTGGAATGTAGATTTTGACTTTAATAAGCTAGATATAAATGGAATAACAAATGTTAAGCTAGATGATTTACTATCTGCAGAAGCTAACAATGATAAAGTAAAATTAGTGGCAAGGGCGTCTTATTCAGATGGAAATTTCGAATTTGAAGTAAAGCCTACAGTGATAAGTAGCGACCATCCGCTTTACTCTGTAGATGGCAAAAATAAAGGAGTACATTACAAGACAGATATTTTAGGGGATATAACTGTAACAGGTGGGGCATCAGCACCGTTAAATGCAGCAGCTTCAATCCTTAGAGATTTACTCTATATAATTCAAAATAGGAGATGATAATATGTCACATATAAGTGCAAAAAAAGAATATAAAAGCTTAGTTGAGAGATTAAATAAATTCCCTCAAGGAGCTCCTGAGTCAAAAACTCTTTATGAAATATTGAAGGTTTTATTTACAGAGAGAGAGGCGTATTTAGTATCACAGCTTCCAATAGGAGCCTTTAGAGTTAAGACAGCGGCTAGAATTTGGACAATGACTTACGATGAAGCTTTAAAGGTACTAGATACTTTGGCTTCTAGAGCTATCCTTTTAGATATTGAGGATGAAAAAGGTAAAAAATACATATTACCTCCACCAATGGCTGGATTTATAGAATTTGCCCTTATGAGAACTAGAGGAGATATAGACCAAAAGATACTTTCTGAGCTTTACTACCAATATCTAAACGTTGAAGAAGATTTTATAAAGGATTTATTTTATTCTTCAGAAACTAAATTAGGTAGAGTTTATGTACAAGAAGAGGTTTTAACAAATGAAAACCAAGTAGACATACTTGACTTTGAGAGAACTACTCATATAATAGAATCCTCAAAGCATATAGCAGTAGGTATGTGTTACTGTAGACATAAGATGCAACACATGGGAATGGCATGTGATGCGCCTATAGATATATGTATGACATTTGGAAATACAGCAAATTCACTTATAAAAAATAATTACGCTAGACGTGTAGATGCAGTAGAATGTAAGGAGCTTCTACACCAAGCCTACGAACACAATCTAGTTCAATGTGGTGAAAATGTAAGAGAGGGCGTTACATTCATATGTAACTGCTGTGGATGCTGCTGTGAGGCTTTACTTGCAGCTAAGAAATTTGGAAATATGCATCCAGTTCAGACTACTGCATTTTATCCATCAGTAAACGACGATTCTTGTGTTAAATGTGGTAAATGTGAAAAAGCATGTCCAATAGACGCAATAAGCCTAGTAAAGGACGATAAGGGCAACAAGAAAGTAGAAATAGACTACGATGTATGTCTAGGATGTGGAGTTTGTGCTAGAAATTGCTCTAAGGGAAGTATAATATTAAAACGTAGAAAGGAAAAAATAATAACTCCATCTAGCTCTGTTCACAGAGTAGTGCTTCAAGCGATAGAAAAGGGTACATTACTAGATCTTATATCAGAGACAGAGGCGTTTAAAAACCACAGAGTTATGGCATCTATACTTTCTGCTATTTTAAAGATGTCTCCAGTTAAACAGCTTTTAGCAAGGGATCAAGTTAAATCTATTTACTTAGACAGACTGCTTAGAGTAAAAAAATAATTTAGGTCTCAAAATAGTTGCTATTCATATATATTTAACAAACTTGTAATAATATATGTGTATATTATAGTAGTTATTATATAAATAAGGAGGATTTATGGGGAATGAAAAAAGTAAAATTTATCTATAATCCAAATTCTGGAGACAAAAGAATAAAAAACGAAATAGATAAAGTTATACAGATATATCAAAAATACGGATATAGTGTTGTCCCTTACAGAATAACGAGATCTCGTCCTAATAGCGATGCATTTTGGGATATAGATGACAATTACGACCATATATTGTTATCTGGAGGAGATGGAACGATAGATTTATTTATAAATACAATAAAAGAACTAAACATCGATATACCTGTAGCTATACTTCCATCTGGGACTGCAAATGATTTTGCCAACGCTATAAAATATCCGCACGATGTCAGAGAGTGTATCAAAAAAATCGTAAATTCAGAGCCTAGATATGTAGATATCGGAAAAATAAACGACAGATACTTTATAAATGTCGCAAGTGCTGGAATGTTTACAGATGTTTCTCAAAAGATAAATCCAGACGTTAAAAATACTATAGGCAAGGTTTCTTATTACTTAAAGGGGATAGAAGAAGCTTTAAACATGAGAAAATTCAATATAAATGTAAAATCTCAAGAGATGAATTACGATGGCGATATGTACCTTATGCTTGTGTTTAATGGAAAGACTGCGGGAAATATAAATCTAGCATATAAGGCAGAGATAGATGACGGGTATCTAGACGTAATTATAGTTAAAGGAACACCGCTTCCTAAGACACTTCCACTTTTAGTAAATATACTTAGAGGAGAACATCTAGAAGGCTATAATGAAAACGAAATTTTATATTTTAAAACTAAAAAGGTAGTTATAGATTGTAAAGACGAATTAGTTACAGATATAGACGGCGAAAAGGGACCTGATTTTCCGCTTACTATAGAATGTATTCAAAAGGGAATACAGCTACTTGGATATGAATAGAGATACAACAAAAAAGAGGCGATTGCAAATTTACTTTGCAACAGCCTCTTTTTAATTTAAAAAATTATTTCTTTTCTAATTTGAATGAGCTCTTTAATGGAACTATTCTGTTGAATACTAATTTATCTTCAGTAGTGTATTTAGTATCTACACTGAAGAATCCATTTCTTACGAATTGGAATTTATCAAGTGGTTTTGCGTCTTTTATTTGAGTTGGTTCAACAAAACCTTGTAGTATTTCAAGTGAATTAGGATTTATTTGTTCTAAGAAGTGTTTACCTTCGTTTTCTGGATCATCATCTAATATTAATGGCTCAAATAATCTAAATTCACAAGGAACAGCGCTCTTAGCATCTACCCAGTGAACAGTACCTTTTACTTTTCTTCCAGTAAATCCAGAACCACTCTTAGTCTCAGGGTCGTAAGTACCGTGGATTTCTACTATTTCGCCGTTTTCGTCTTTTACGAAGTCAGTACATTTTACGAAATATGCACCCATTAATCTTACTTCGTTTCCAACGAAGAAACGTCTGTATTTCTTAACTGGTTCTTCCATAAAGTCATCTCTTTCTATATAAACTTCTCTACTAAATGGAACAAGTCTCTTACCAGCTTCTTCATTTTTAGATATATTTTCTACTTCTAGCATTTCAGTTTGACCTTCTGGATAGTTAGTTATAACTAATTTTAAAGGTTTAAGTACAGCCATAGCAAGTGGAGCTTTTGGTTGTAAATCTTCTCTTAGGAAGTGGTCTAAAAGTCTAGAGTCAACTGTTGAGTCGGCTTTAGCTACACCTATTTCATTACAGAATGCTCTTATAGCTTCTGGAGTAAATCCTCTACGTCTAACACCAGATATAGTAGGCATACGAGGGTCGTCCCAACCGTCAGTTATACCTTCGTCTACTAGAAGTTTTAATTTTCTCTTACTCATAACAGTATTTGTCAAGTTAAGTCTTGCGAATTCGATTTGTCTTGGAACACTTTCCATTTCACATTCTCTTACAAACCAGTCGTAAAGTGGTCTTTGGTCTTCGAATTCTAGAGTACATATAGAGTGAGTTATTCCTTCTATAGCATCTTCTAGTGGATGTGCGAAAGAATACATTGGGTATATGCACCATTTATCTCCTGTATTGTGGTGAGAGTTGTGAGAAATTCTGTATATAACAGGGTCTCTGAAGTTTACATTAGGAGAAGCCATGTCTATTTTAGCTCTTAAAACTTTTTCTCCGTTTGCAAATTCACCGTTTTTCATTCTTTCGAATAAGTCTAAGTTTTCTTCTATAGATCTGTTTCTGTATGGACTTTCTTTACCAGGTTCAGTTAAAGTACCACGAGTAGCTCTTATTTCTTCTTGAGATAAGTCGCATACATAAGCTTTACCTTTTTTGATTAAGATAATAGCTCTTTTGTACATTTCATCGAAATAATCAGAAGCAAAGTATAAGTTGTCCCAATTAAATCCTAGCCATTTGACGTCCTCTTTGATTGAATTTACGTATTCTTCATCTTCCTTAAGTGGATTAGTATCGTCGAATCTCATATTTACTTTTCCGTTAAATTCTCCTGCTAATCCGAAGTTTAAGCATATTGATTTAGCATGTCCTATGTGTAAATATCCATTTGGTTCTGGTGGGAAACGAGTTATTATAGATTTATGCTTCCCAGATGCTAAATCATCTTTAATTATGTTTTTTATAAAGTTAGTACGATTATTTTCGCTTGACATAAAAATTACCTCACATTTGTTTTATTTTATAATATGTATAAATTTATTATAATTCATATTACTAATTTTAATTCAATATTAGAAAAAAATAAAGTATATTTAATTAAATTAAGCAAATTAAAAGATTAAATATAAAATGAAAATTTTATTATTTAATAAAAATATGGTATATTATTTGTAATAGTATACCATAATTTAAAAAAAAGTAAAAATTACTAAGATTACTATTTTAAAGGAGGAGTTATGAAGCAGTATTTAAGAAGTTATGGAATTGCATTTATTATAGTTTTAATATATGCATTTATCAAGTTGCCAGTACTTAGAATTGATTTTACATCTGGATTTTCGACTGCAATATTGTTTTTTGTACTGGCTGGTATAATCGACATGATGTTTGACAGAGGTAATAAAACTTCAAAGCTTGCGAAAAACAATTTTGTGATAGCGTTAGTTTTACTTGTTTTAGTTATAGCTATTCCATTTTTTGTAACTACACCGATTTTACATGCAAATGCATATAAAAATTTAATCGGTGAAGTATCTGAAAGTGAATTTACAGAAGATGTAAGTCCTGTAAATGTAAATGACATACGTATTGTAGATGAAGATATGGCTATGAAGCTTGGAGAGAAAAAAATAGGTGAAATACCAGCTATAGGTAGTGTTTCACAGCTTGGTGAATTTCATATCCAAAGTGTAAATGGAGAGCTTTACTGGGTGGCACCTTTAGTACATAGAGATATTATAAAATGGGTTACTAATCTAGATGGTACTGATGGATATGTTATGGTATCAGCTACAGACCCTCAAGATGTAAAATTAGTCCAAAGTCTAGATAAAAAGCCTATAAAGATAAAATATCAACCAGAAGCTTATTTCCTACAAGATCTACATAGATATCTTTATGTAAAGGGTATTGTAAACTACGGAATGACTGAATTTACACTTGAAATAAACGATGAAGGTAGACCTTATTGGGTTGTCAGCTTATACGAGCATAAGGTTGGATTTTCAGGCTCTGATGCTGTAGGAGTTGCAGTTTTAGATGCACAAACTGGAGAATTAAATGTATATGATATAGAAAACGCTCCAAAATGGATAGACAGAATACAACCACAATCTATGGTAATAGAACAAATTACAGATTGGGGATTATATGTAAAAGGATTTATAAACTCTGTATTTACAGAAGAAGGTGTACTAGTGCCTACAGAGGGAGAATCTTTAGTATATGGTAACGATGGCAAATCTTATTGGTATACAGGAATAACATCTTCAGGAGGAGATGAATCTACAGTAGGATTTATGCTAGTCGATTCTAGAACGAAGGATGCTAAGCTTTATATGCAAACAGGTGCTACAGAAACAGCTGCTATGACATCTGCAGAGGGTAAAGTACAAGAAAAGAATTACGAAGCTACCTTCCCAGTTATGTACAACATATATGGAACTCCGACATATGTATGTGCTCTAAAGGATAAGGCTGGACTTGTAAAAAGTGTGGCATTTATATCAGTAGAGGATTACAGTGTATTAGGCGTTGGAAATAACAAAAGAGAAGCTCTAGCTGCTTATAAAGAAGCTTTAGAATCTGAAGGAGAAGATTTAAAATTTGAAACTGATGTAGATACTGTAGAAATTTCTGGAACTATAGATAGAATAAGTGCAGATGTTCAAGATGGTACTACTACTTACTTCTTCACATTGAAGAATAATAATACCATTATGTTTAAGGGAACTTCTAAGGTATCTGATAGACTTCCACTGACTAAATCAGGAGATAGCGTATCTATTTCTTACACAAAGACTGATGGTACTACTATTACAATAACTAAGTTTGAAAATAACAGTATTTTAAATAAATCATCTAAGAGCGAGAAAAAAGAAACGACAGAAGATAAAGCTTCAGAAAAAGAAGAAACTAGCAAATCTGATGAAGCAGAAGCTACAGAAGGTGAAAATTCAAATCAATAAATATAATTTATGCATTATAAAAAGTGAATTCATAGGGATTCACTTTTTTTGTAGAGTTTTTTATTTTAATTAATATAATATATTAAATAATATTACATCTTTGGAGAGGTTTATATGACTATACTTGAAAAGGAGATACTTTTTATAATTAGTAGGCTTAGATGTTTAACTGAAACTCAATTTAATAAACTTTTCAATTACAAAAGAGATTCTAAAAAAAAGACTTTAAAAAGAACACTAAGAAGGATGTGTAATGATTATATTTTAGTTAAATTTCCATGCAATATTAATTATAGAGGGTATAAAGAAAATTCTTATTTATATTATATCAATGGAAGTAGTGAATTTTACAAGGGGGAGGATTTAATAAAAGCTCTGATAAGCTCTGATATTGCTGTGAAATTAAATCTTGCAAATTTCGATATAGTTAGATTTTACAGGAATATAAACATCGGGGATAATAATTATTCTTTATATATCGAATATATAGATAATAACTGCCAGAGAAAACAAGTTCTTTTTGATATGCAATTGGGAAATACAGTCGATTTATCAAAATACTATACTCTCAAAGCTGATATGAAAAACACGACGATTCCGTTTTTTATGGTTCCAAATATAATAGTCGTTACAAATCGTTTAAATGAAGACGATTATTTATACATTCAAGATCAGGAAAATATTTTCTTGGTTGACATATCTTTACATTCTATGTTCAGATATTTATAATATTTGTAAAAATTAAATTTGTTTTTTTTAAATAAAGTTAAAATTTGTAAAATAATGGTTGCAAAATATCAAATTATATGCTTAAATTATATTGATAATTTGATTATTAAGCCTAGGGTAGAGGTGCTTTAAATTAACAGTATCTATAGGGAGCTGGCAAGTGTGGATTTATAGAGAAAGGAGTTTAGAGCCGAAGTTGTAGACTTGGCAAAGTCTATTGCTGGACTTATGCATAATATGTATAAGGCTGTCACTATGTTTGTGATGAGCTACAAGGTTTACTTTGATACTTAACGTCCAAAGTATTCCTTTGGGCGTTTTTAAATACCCAAAAAGATTAAGGGGGATTAGATAATGGGTGATATAATAGTACAAAAATACGGTGGAAGTTCAGTTGCGACAACTGAAAAAATAACAACAATTGCAAAGAGATTGATAGAAAGAAAAAAAACAGATCCTAAAATAGTAGTCGTAGTTTCTGCAATGGGAGATACTACAGATGATTATATAAGTCTTGCAAAGAATATAACAGATACTCCAGATAAAAGGGAACTAGATGTTTTAATGTCTACAGGAGAAATGATATCAGCATCACTTTTAGCTATGAGCTTAAATTCTCTAGGATGTCCAGCAATAAGCTACAATGCTTATCAACTAGAAATCCAAACAAGTGGAACACATGGAAAATCTTTAATAGACGATATAAATATAGAAAAAATAGAAAAAAGCTTAGATGAAGGCAAAATAGTAGTAGTAACAGGTTTCCAAGGATTAGATGATGAAGGAGATATAACTACTCTAGGTAGAGGTGGATCTGATACATCTGCAGTTGCACTTGCTGTAAAATTAAATGGAAAATGTGAAATTTACACAGATGTAGACGGAATATACTTCACAGATCCAAGAAAATTCAAAGACGCTAAAAAGCTAGAAGAAATAGAATACGAAGAAATGCTAGAGCTTGCAAGTCTAGGTGCTCAAGTAATGCATTCAAGAAGTATAGAGCTTGCTCAAAAATACCAAATAGAATTATACGTAGGTCTATCATGCAGTGATATAAAAGGAACATACATAAGGGGGATAAAAAACATGAAATTAGAAGATAAAGTTATAACAGGACTTGCAACATCTGATGACGACGTTGCTATAACTATAGATATAGATGAAGATAAAGTAGTAGATTTATTTGAAAACATAGCAAAAGAAAATATAAGCATGGACATGATAAGTCAAACTGCTCCAATGAACTCAAAAATAAGTGTTTCATTTACAATACCAAAGGAAGACTTAAATCAAGGAAAAGCTATAGTTGAAAAATACGTTACACAAGAAAATATATTAGTAGATGAAAATATAACTAAATTATCTTTAGTAGGTCTAGGAATGAAACACACTAGTGGTGTTGCATCAAAGGTATTTAGCATATTAAAGAAAAACGGAATAAAAATAAAATTAAT
>NZ_JBJDXL010000556.1:0-2062 GCF_051866655.1 Intestinibacter sp. | reverse complement strand
CTATTGAAGATGGCGCTAGAAAATTAAGATACGATATGTTTTATGAAATAATGAGAAGAACTCATGCTAATAAAATAGCCATTGCTCACAATATGAACGATCAAGCTGAAACAGTACTTATGCATATTATGAGGGGAACTGGTCTTCAAGGCTTAAGAGGAATTGAATATATAAGAGATCAAGTTATAATAAGACCTCTATTGGATATAGAAAGAAAAGAAATAGAAGGCTATTGTGAACAATACAACTTAAATCCAAGAATAGATAAAACTAATCTAGATCCAATCTACACAAGAAATAAAATTAGATTAAAGCTTCTTCCATATATGCAAGATAATTTTAATTCAAATGTAATCAAGTCTATCGTTAGAATGAGCAATAGTGTAAAAGAAGATAGCGATTATATAGAAGAAAATGCATTGATGAAATTTGAAGAAATATGCATAGCTTCAGATGATAGTGTGGATATTGCTGTGGATTTGTTTATAAACTTACATAATGCAATAAAATATAGAGTTCTTAGATATGCAATAAAATATGTTTTAGGAGATACTAATTTTATCGACCAAAAACATATTTTAGATATTATTGAGTTAGAACCAGAGAAAAAAATCGGCAAAAAATTAAATCTTCCTAGAGGTTTATTTGTATATAGAAAGAAAAATAGTATAATAATTACTGTGAAGGAAATAATTAGTGAAGATATTGAATTTTGCTATAAAGTACCTAAAAATGGCTTTGTAAAAATAAAAGAATTAGGGATGCTTGTCGAAGCTGAGACTATGGGTATAGAAAAATACAATCTGTCTAAACAAGAAAATAAAAGCAACAGATGGTTTGATTTGGACAAAATAAAAGGGGATTTGATTGTAAGAAGTAGAAAGCCTGGGGATAAAATAACAATTTCTGTGGGTAACAAAAAATTAAAAAGCTTATTTATCGACATGAAAATTCCAAAAGAAGAAAGAAGTAGAATACCTATATTGGTAGACGGTGAGGATGTAATTTGTGTTGGAAATTACAGAGTAAGTGAAAACTTTAAAGTGAATGAAGAGACAAAACAAGTATTAAAAATTTGCTTTAAAAAGCTTTAAAATAAAATCAACATATGAAAGGAGGGCTTCTGTTGAACAAATTCTTAAAAGGAGCAGGTTTTTATTTGTTACTTTTAATTATAATTGTGACAATAGTAGAAGTTGCTGGTACACCAACAGAAACAGTAAAAGAGCTAAAATTTTCTCAAGTATATGAGTATTTAACAGAGGAAAATATATCAGAAATACACTTTGTAGATTCAACTTCTGTAGAAGGTGTTATAAAGGATTCAAAGAAAAAATTTAAATCTTACATGCCACAAGAAGTTATGAGTGATGAATTTGCAAATGAAGTATTACAACAAGCTAAGCAAAATAAATTAGTAGTTAGTGGAGAAGCTAAACCATCTAATCCTTGGTATATAGAAATGTTACCGACATTATTATTAATATTCTTTATGGTAATAATGTGGTTCCTATTTATGAATCAGTCTCAAGGTGGAGGCGGAAAGGTTATGAACTTCGGCAAATCAAAGGCTAGAGTTCATAAGGATGATGAAAAGACAAGGGTTACATTTAAAGATGTAGCAGGCCTTCAAGAAGAAAAAGAAGATTTAAGTGAAGTAGTAGACTTCCTTAAGAATCCTAAGAGATATATAGAATTAGGTGCTAGAATTCCTAAAGGTATACTTATGGTAGGACCTCCAGGAACAGGGAAAACTTATTTATCAAGAGCAGTTGCTGGTGAGGCCGGAGTGCCATTTTTCACAATAAGTGGTTCTGATTTCGTTGAAATGTTTGTTGGGGTAGGTGCATCAAGAGTTAGAGATTTATTTGAACAAGCTAAGAAAAATGCTCCAGCGATAATATTTATAGACGAAATAGACGCTGTTGGTAGAAAAAGAGGTGCAGGTCTTGGTGGAGGACACGATGAAAGAGAACAAACATTAAACCAACTTCTAGTTGAAATGGATGGTTTTGGTGTCAACCAAGGTATAATTATAATGGCTGCTACAAATAGACCTGAC
>NZ_JBJDXL010000555.1:0-9160 GCF_051866655.1 Intestinibacter sp. | reverse complement strand
TAATTATCTTCGATTTCTCCAAGTCGAAAAGTCTATTGTCCTTGATATATATATAGCAATAAGGTCTGTTTGTTTTATTGTTCATATATTCGTAAGCGCTGAAATAATACAATGTTTCAAATTTTCCATCTATTATAATTTCAACTGTTTTAGATTTAAATAGGCTTATAATTTCTAAGTTCTCTAACGCCTTCTTAAAGCATTCTGGGAAATAGTAATTTTCATATTTCCCTGGAACGTAGATGTCGTTGTCGCTTTCTCTTAAAATTACTACACAAGATAAAGCCTCAATTTTGTAATCTCCAAAGGCATTTTTTATAAGCTCAACAGTTTTGTCTATATTTTCTACATCAAATGGATATCTCAAAGTCATACTAGCCCCATCTATAGTCAACTTAGGCTCTCCCAACTCTAAAATCAGACCCTCGATATCAACTAAATACTGTATGTATTTAACAGGAGATAGGTCTTCTAAAAACTCCTTTAGTCTATATAAATAAGTATTCTTAAAAGTATATAAATTATCTATCTCACCATTTAATCTATAATCATCTACTAAAGAAGATGTGACCTTTATATCATTATTTTTGTAGTAATAAATCTTTGGAGCTCCCAGTCTATCTACTTTTTTTAATGTATAAAACAATTCCTTTATTCGTCTATGATAAATGCTGTCTAGCTGCTTAAAGATTGTATCCTCCTGTGTAGGCACAATATCTTTAATACTCACAGTTGAAATACATTTTTCAATAGGCAGAGTTATATCTAATTCATATTCATCGAACAAGGTATTTAATGTAGTACTAAAATCCGAAATTATCTTTTCAATATGTTCTTTTTTATTCATAATCCACCTTCTAAATTATTCAAATATATAGTCGTTTTCTGTAATAAAATCTATTATATCATCGTTGTCTAATTCCTCTATAAACAATCCTTTAACTAGCTTCTTATTCAATGAAACTAAGTCTTTAAGCGCCAAAACTGTAAATTCTGGTTTTAATTTTAAGAAGAAATTAATTGCATTTGAAAATTTATCTAGTAGCTCTTCATCTACATCGTCTAAATCATCTATTTGTCTTAAACCTTCTAATCTAGATATTACACTACCTATTAGTAAATATATCTTATCGTGTTCTGATGGAACCTCAACCTCAACACCACTTAGTATATCATCTACACTTACTAGCTCATCTTTTAATTTGCAGAATTGCAAAAAGCTATTGCATTCGATTTCGCCTACATTACCTTCGATTTTGTATCTCAATATATCGTCGTCAAAATCAAATACATTTGCGTTTAATATATCGCTTACTGCATGCCATGTTCTAGGTGATGCGAATATCATAGATGTGCTGTCTGGCACAAAGTTGTGTAGAGCACCTGGTTTGAAGTTTAAGTAGCTTATTACAAAAGGATTTATACCATTTTTATAAGCAAAATTTTTCTTCCATATATCTAAATCGTATCCTATATCGTGAATTTCAAATCTATTTGCAAGAGGCGATGGCATTTGAACGAATACCCCGTTGTCGTCCTCTCTATTACCTAAAGCCACGATAAACCATCCATCTGGAAGCACGTATTCTCCCAATCTTCTATCTTGAATTAATTGATACGCCGCAGCTTGTACTCTCTTAGGAGCTGATGTAAGCTCTTCTATTAAAAGAATTCCCTTTTCTCCGTCCTTTTGGACATTTGGTAGTATATCATTTGGAAGCCATTTTGTTCTAGTTTTATCTTCATTAGGGAATGGGATACCCTTCAAATCTGTTTCTGTGTATAGTAAAAGTCTTAAATCTATTAAGCCCATACCTTTTCTATCTGCTATTTGTTTAATTACAGCAGATTTTCCTATACCTGAAGAACCAAGTCCTAGAATAGCTCTCTTTATATTATTATCAATATTAAATTCAACTATTTTTTCAAATTGTTCTATATTTATAGTAGACATATCAAAACCCCTTTATTTACATTTTTATTATTTTAGATCCCTTATAACCTTCTATATTTTCAGTAGTACCGTCTTCTGTAAGACACCAAATAACATTTCTTATTAAAACATTTGGTCTCGGAAAATATCCATCTGTCAAAACTATAGCACATATATATTTTAATTTTTCATCTCTTATATAAGCAAGTGCACTATCGACATTTGTACCTTCTCCTCCAACAGGTCTTGCCTTATCAAAGTTATCCTTATCTATTTCAAAGACATCCTGCACTATGCTGTCAAAAAATATTACCTTCCCTGTAGCATTAAAGTCCTTACACACATCGTATGCTTGAGCCATGAAATTTTTTAAATCATCATCTGAAATAGAACCAGATGTATCTATTACAAATAATATATCCTCTAGCTTTTCCTCATCCTCATAAACTCCTGGAAGTATTAAATCCCTGTATATATGATTTTTATCTGGAGTATCAAAAGATAAATCGTCAGAAGCTATATTGCTCAAATACCTTCTCAAATATTTATGCCATGGAAGTCTAGAGCCTATTAATTCCTCTATCCTTCTAAGTAAGTTTCCAGGCATATCTCCCATCGACTTATTTCCCTGCATTTTATTTGTTATGATACTCTCTTGTATTATTCTTCTCATATTTGATGATGTCTTTTGAACATTTTTAGGTCTCATTATATCTTCTTTGACATTTTCAAAATCTATATTTCTGCCAAATCCACCGCCATTTTGACCGCTGCTGTTGTCGTCGACTTTTGTATCGTCATTTTGCTTTTTACTCTGCTTGTATATTATCTCGTATAGCTGCTCAAAGGATAATTTTTCTAGCATCTCTTTATCTTCTCTACTTTCTACCATCAAGGCGTCCTTTGGTGGCGAAATCATGATCTGATTTCTTCTAAATTCTTCCTTTTCCATACTTATATAGTAGTTTACCAAATAATCTGCAGCTATATTTGCTATTTTACTGTCTTTGTTTACCATTCTTGTCGGATGCATAAAAATACAGTGATAAAGTTGATGTAGTAGATAAAAATTTCTTTCACTCTCTGTCAAACTTTCCATATATTCTCTATTATAAAAAATTGTACTGCCATCTGTACAGACAATATCTGTCGAATCACTCTCTCTAAGCTCATTTAATTTCATTAAAATCACACCGTAAAAAGGTCTTTTTCTTATTAAATTAATTTTTAATTTACTTATACTTTCCTCTATCGTCAAATTTATCACCTCCAATATTATTAATTATACCTTTTTTACAGATTTTAACAATAACATTGATTATTTTTATATAAAAAAAAGAACTCGCATAGAGAATTTTATCTCTATTACAAGTTCTTTTTAAATCTACATGTAATCTTTTGTATCTGTCGGTAGATTTTTTTCTTTCAATCTGTACTCTACATTTTCTTTGATTATAGAGTATATAACGGCGAATAATGGTACCCCTATTACCATACCCATAAATCCAAATATTTCTCCTGCTACTAATATTGAGAATAATATCCAGAATGCTGAAATACCTATAGAATCTCCTAAAATTTTAGGACCTATTATATTTCCGTCAATTTGTTGTATCAAGAATATAAGCGCCAAAAATATCAAAGCCTTCATAGGTGATTCGAAAAGTATAAGAACGAAGCATGGAACCGCCCCTATAAATGGTCCAAAAAATGGTATTATATTTGTAATAGCTATTATTACAGATATCAACACTACATAAGGCATCTTAGCTATTGTAAATAGAATAAAACTAAGAACTCCTATTATAGCAGAATCTATAATCTTACCACTTAAAAATCTTCCAAAAGTATTATTACTTCTGTAAGTCAATTCAAAAATTCTATCTGCAGTCTTTTTGCTAAACATTGCACATACTATTTTTTTAGATATAGCGTAGAAATTTTCCTTATCTAATAATAGATATACAGACACTATAAGCCCTAATACTATATTCCAAATACTAGATAATAGCTTCATTATTATATCTGCTATTAAAGGCATTATTTCGCTTATAAAGGCTATTGCCTTAGTGGCGATTTCATTTAATTTATTTTGCATAAATTTAGCCATTTGGTCGTTTACATGTAAATCCTTAATCATATCCTGAGTAAGCTTTGTTACATCCTCCATATATGCAGGAATTTGATTTATTATACCTACTATACTCTCAGTAAGCTGTGGTAATACAAAGTGTATGCATAGGTAAAATACTACACCAAATGTCAAGTATGTAAGTGCTATACTTATAAGTCTCTTTCTCTTTTGTTTAATTTTGTTAAATGATCTTATATTTGTTAAAAGTCTCTCTTCGTAGAATTTTAGTATAAAGTTCAATAGGTACGCCAATACAAATCCAATAATAAATGGATTCATTATAGAAATGAGGTAACCTATTTTAGCACTAAATGAGCCTATCTGTGATGCAAAAAAGTAAAATATAGTACTCAAGCATATCACAATTAAAGTATATGCTGCTATAGTATTGTACTTACTATTCCAATTTATTTTCATTTCTCCCTTCCTTTCTAGTCAAATAATTATAAGACTGTAAATTTCTTATACATTATAAGATTATCATTATTAAAATAATAATGCACATAATTATAGATATAAATTTTATCATAAAAGAATTGTTCTTTTTACTCTTTTTATAGTTAATATCTTGATTTAAATCTATATCATTATTTTTAGCAATATCTGCTTTTACATACATCAATTCTGTTAAATCTATCAAAATTTCATTGTAGCTTTGATATTTGTCTTTTCTATCCAATAATTTTTTTATAATGCGCACTATCCCTTCATTTAAAACCGTGATTTTATCTTGATCTAAATCTATTCCTTTATCTATATTCTTAAGCATTTGTAAATCTGTCTTTCCTATTTTAAATGGCATTTCTTTAAATACACAGTAATATAGTATAATCCCTATAGAAAAAAAGTCGCTCTCTCTATCTGTATAGTTTATATTCAATTGGTGTGGACATAAAAACGAGATATTGTCGTTCATCCTTATATTCACACCGCCATTTGCTTTAGTTATACCTAAGTCGTATATTTTTATATTAAGCCCATCATCTAGTAAAATATTATCTAATCTAAGACCTCCATGATATATTTTTTTTTCATCACAATTTTTCATAGCCCCTACGATTTGTTTACCTATAAAAAGTATATCCTTTATTCTTAAGTTAGAATTATTTATAAAATCGTATAGCGTTATACCTTCAAAATACTCACTGACTATATAATATCCAGATTTATAATCTCCAATATCTAAAATTTTTGCTATGTGCCTTGAATCAATCGATAAAATCATAGTAGATTCATCTATTAAATCTGGTATAAAATCATCATCAATATTTCTATTATTTTTAAGTATTTTTATATATACATACGAGTCAAGCTGTAAATCCTTCGCTTTGTAGAGATTATCTATCTTTAAGCTTTCATCTTCACAACCTAAAATTTCATATCTATCATCTATAACCAACACTTTATCTACCGCCTTCAAAATTAACTTCAACATATTATATCACAAAAAAAGACAAACCCAAAATGAGTTTGTCCTTTTATTTGAATTAAAAATTTATTCTTGATAAACAGCTGTATATATATGAGTTGTTTTTGATTTTCCATTTTTAGTTATTGTTCTATAAGTTTTTGCACCTGGAAGACCATTATATGTAAAATGAGTAGTCTTTATACTTACTCCTACTCTATCTTCAGAGCATCCATATATGCTAGCACTAGCAGTTCCTCCACCTGCATAACAAGATACGTAAACTGGATGATCGAAATTATTAGTAAATTGGAAATCACTACCTCCATCGTTTACCATAGCATCTCTACCTCTAGATACATACGACGATGTTTTGCTATGGTTATGAACTTCTTTTATTTCAAGCCCTGATAATAATACTGCATTAAATAAAGTAGTAGAACCTTGGCAAACTCCTCCTCCTGGAGCATCTTGATATTCGCCTCCCAATATAACTGAAGCACTTTTAAATCCATTGCTAAGTACTCTTGGGCCTGTAGAGTCATTGTAAGAAAAAGTCTCTCCTGGCATTACTATAGTACCGTTGCATCTTGCTAGAGCTAAAGCTATATTATAAGATCTTTCATATTGATAAGCATTAAAAGTAGTCGAATAAGAAGCTAGCATAGAATCTATACTTTCTACATCTTCAGTTTTTATCTTAGGCTGTGTAACATCTACCTTTAAAGCTATTGTTTCATAAGATTTATCAGCATATGCCTTTTCAATAGATTTTTTATTAGCTTCATTATCGAATTTAAGACCTGTTTTTGATTCATGCACAACTATTCCAGATGAAACTGTAATTGAAGCATCTACATATTTTTTATTTATTTTTTTAGCTATCTTTTTAATTTGCTTGTCTAATTTTTCTTCATCATAAGATGCTTTTATAGTATAATCTTTACCGCCAAATTTTACATTGATATAACTCATTATATTTGAAAAATATGAATTTTCCCTAGTTAGATTATACGCATTATCTACAAGCTCTTTTGTATTGTACGATAAATCTATATCCTCAGATGTTATTGTATAATTTTTGTTATCATAAGATAATTTTAAATCCTTCATAGGATATTTAGCATTTACTATATCTAAAGCTTCCTGCTTTGTAAGATTAGATACTTCTACATCTTCTATGTAAATATTTTGCCCTATTTTACCATTATATAAATACTTTGATGTAAAATAATTTAAACCACATACAAAAACAATTATTATTGCAGCTGCTACTATTAAAAATACATTTCTTTTACCTTTGAAAAAATCTTTATCACTTTTTTCTTTTGCAGTTGTATTTTCACTCATTTTTTATTCACCCCATTTCTATGTACTATTAGATTATATTTTAATTGCCAGATTAAAACAATACATTAAAATAAATGTAACTATTTTGTTACTAAAATATTATTTAAAAAACAAATTTCTATTAAATTTACAAAAATAAAAGCCTATTTTTATTATAATAGACTTTCATTTTAAACATATATAATTTCTAATTTTTCTTTTCCTTTTTTATTCCCTTAAATTTACCAGCACTACCTATAAATATAAATCCAAATCTATTGTATAATTCATTTAATTGCATCAATGTAACTTCACCCTTTTGTAAATTTAAATAAGTTATTTCTTCTAATTTTCTTTCGTATGCTACAGTCATTTTAATCACTCCTCAATTAAAATTTATTACATTATATTAATTATATTTGAAAATATTACTATTATTTATCCTTAAATCCAAACACGTGTTCTATAATTAGATTATACATCAAACATTAGTTCGATTTCAATAGTTTTTTGTTTTTTTTTCTATAAGTATAAAATTTTGTGTTATTTTACTTATAGACTTTTTATAATTTTAATACTACAATTTACATATATCAGTCAAAAGACACTCTAATCTGAAACAAGTTAGGAGGGGACATTAAATGAAAAGAGTAGCAGTTATTAGTGCGATACTTGAAGAGCCAGATATAAGTCAACAACAATTTAATTCTATCTTATCAAAATATAAGCACATCATAAGAGGTAGAATGGGTATCCCTTGCCAAGTTGAAAATATCTCAGTTATAAGTATCGTCGTAGTTGGAGAATTAGATGAAATAAATAGTTTAACTGGTAAACTTGGCAAAATACCTTCAGTCCTTGTGAAAACAAGTATTTCAAAAAAAGAAGTCAAATAACTAAAAAAAAGTCTGCATTTATTTAATAAGCTCTAAAAATGGAGACTTTTTTATTTTGTAAAAATAAATATAATTTCCGTCATGCATTTCAAAAGAGTAGCGCACTTGCTGTACCAAGTGCTTAAAAAGTCTTCATTAATTCAATATTCATTAAATTAAGACTTTTTTATTGTGCATTCAATATAAAATATAGTATCATATAAAAAAGGGGATATAAGGGGGCAACAGGATGAGAAACTCTAATGCAAATAAAACAATACTCTTCATAGAAAAGAAAAAAGAGTTCGAAAATAATAAAGACAATAATTGTTTCCATGTTAACAACAAAAAAATTAGAGAAAAAAACGACAAGATTATTTCACTTTCAAGCTATAAACGACTAAAATTCAAGAAAACTCACACTAAAAAAGAAAATAATTTAAATATCGATAAAATTAAGAAAAAGGTTTTTTTAATCGTAATTGTGACTTTGTTTTTGCTTATGTTCGCTACAACAGCTATGAAGCAAAAAACATTTACTCAAACTTCTTCTAACACATTTGTAGCTGAAAGTTCTCAAATAGGAGTTACTGAAAGCTCAACTTATAAATCAATTGTAAAAAGAGTTGTTGGTAAATACACGGCTAGTGGTTACAGTGTAACTGTATCTGAGCTACACAAAAATGGGAATCTAGTATATGCTAGGGGATATTTCAATGTTCCTAATGAGGGGAAGGTCAATTATGATTTGATTTTAAAAAATGACTCTCCAACTTCTTTGATAATAAACGGAAATGAATATATAAAATAAATTAAAAAAGAGAAATGAATTAATTTTCATTTCTCTTTTTTGATGCCAAAATAAATCTTAATATTTATTTTTTTACATTATTTTTTACTGCTTTTCCTACGTTTTTTCCTGTTTCTATAGTTTCCTTAGCAATAGAACCTACTCCATTTAGTACATCCTTGCCTATTGTTCCAACTCCATTTATGACTTCTTTTCCGATGGAACCGACGCCGTTTATAAGCTCCTTGCCAACATCTGTTATAGGATCCGTAATTTTTTTCATAATATACACTCAACTCCTATGATTTAAATAACCAAAATCATTTTATATATATTATGATTTAGAAGCAAATTTTGTTACTGATATAGGTCTAAATTACAATAATTCAATAGCCCTATCTATATCAATCATATTTTTTTCATATAATCCATATCCCATGAAAGATGATGTAGCTATTTTTATGCTAGCTACTTCAGATATCTTTTTGTATTCTTCAGAATTCTTTATCTTAAGCAATGTATCTTTTAATTTATCGTCTACATTGCTTTGGTTTCCGAATATATATACAATTTCTATCTTATCTGAAAAATCAATTTTTAATTCTTCATATGGATATAAAAGACCTAGTAATGTTTTAACCTTGTATATTTCTTTTAAATCTTCTTTTAAGTGGTTTAGATACTCTTCATT
>NZ_JBJDXL010000554.1:0-2089 GCF_051866655.1 Intestinibacter sp. | reverse complement strand
TTATTGAATATAGTTGAAAGTGATATAGATTTGGGCTTTATTGAAAATATTAAAATATATAAAAATCAAGAAAATAAAAAGGTCAAATTTTACGAAGTAGAAACCGACGACAAATTTATAAAGGTTTTAAATTGTTCAGATATAGTATTTGAATACGATTAATAGGAGAAAAATATGTACAATATAGATGATATAAAATTGGCGAATAATATTTTTTATTATTTAGTCAGCAATAAGGAGATAAACGAAGAGGATTCACCAGAGTATTTTAGAGATTACTGCGAGAGTCAGGAGATAATGAATCTCGTAAAAAGTCAAGGTGAAGCCTTTAATGTGAAGGTTGAAAAATACGGCACGACTATATACTTGATCCCAAATGAGGACAATAATTTTCTGGGATTTTCAAAGAACGAGCTAAAAAAGGAGCTCTGCAAATCTAATGCTACTGACAAGGACTACTATTTGTCTCAATTTGTAATACTTACTTTATTAGTTGAGTTTTACAGCTCACAGGGAAGAGATTCTAAGTCTAGGGATTCTCTAAGAGGTGGTGAGTTTTTAAATATAATAAGCGATAGGCTAAAGGAAGCCGTTGAGAGAGAGGATTTAGAAAAAATACAAGCAGATAGTGGTATAGCGTATGAAAATATATACGAAAAATGGGAAGGTCTTAGAAGTAGCGATCAAAAAAACAGACAGAAGACGACAAAGGAAGGATTTATAAGCAATATACTTAAGTTTTTAGAAAATCAAGGACTTATAAATTACATAGAACACGACGATATAATACTTACGACTTCGAAACTAGATAATTTCATGAATTTCAATATATTAAATAAAAACAACTACGAGAGAGTTTTAACAGCGTTAGGAGGTCATGAGGATGAGTAAGATAAATTCCCTTAGGATAATAAATTTAAATTACAACAACAATACTATGAGAATTGACGACGAAATCTTTGATCTTGGTGGGGAGAGTACGCTTTTTAGCCTTAGAAATGGCGGCGGTAAATCTGTGCTGGTTCAAATGATGATAGCTCCTTTTGTAAGAAAGAGATATAGAGATGCTAAGGATAGAAAGTTTGAGAGCTATTTTACGAAGACTTCTCCTACATATATTTTGACTGAGTGGATATTAGACGATGACAAGACTAATGTGATGATAGGAATGATGGTCAGAAAAAAATCCTATAGTGGTGAAGACGATGAGACTGATGACGAGATAGAGGTAGTTAACTTCATACATGAGTACGAGGGCGATAGTAAGTACAGCATTAGAAATATTCCATTTGTCGAAATTAAAGATACAAATAAGAGTATCAAGAGCTTTGGAAACAGCAAGAAGCTATTTGAAAAATTGAAAAAGGACAAAAACGTAAATTTCAGCTACTACGATATGAATGCGTACAACCAGTCTAGAAACTATTTCGAAACGTTGAAACAATACAAGATAAACCACAAGGAATGGGAGAGCATAATCAAGGAGATAAATAAAAAGGAATCTGGGCTTTCAGATTTATTTAGCGATGCGAAAACTGTCAGCGGCTTAGTCGAAAAATGGTTTTTGAAGGTAGTAGAGGACAAGCTAAATGAAAAAGATGGCAAGAGCAAGGTCGATAATTTGCAGGATATAATAAAAAAATACGTCTATCAGTACAAGGAAAACAGATACAAATTAAGCCAAAAGCAATCTATAGAAAAATTTAAAGAAGAGACTCAAGGCATATTGGAATTGGCGAAATCTTTTAGAGATATTAAAGACAATACTTCTGAAATAGAAAATAAACTCGTATCTTTAATAGTTTATATAGAGGGATTGTTAAAAGGTGAAGAGAGTCAGATACAAGTTTTAGATGAGAAAATAGATGATTTAGCTTCTGAGATAGAGGATATCGAGTACGAGAAGCTGTCTTTTGAAATATATAAAAAGGAAGATGAATTATCCAAAATTGAGAGCAAAGAACAAGAAATAAATGAATCAATAAAAGCGATAGAAGACGATATAGAAAAATCTACAAGAGAAAAAAATATCCAGGAATGTGCTGAAAAAAGAGAGGATTATCAAGAAGCATCTCAAAAAACACAAGAA
>NZ_JBJDXL010000553.1:0-2089 GCF_051866655.1 Intestinibacter sp. | reverse complement strand
TTTCGTATCCATTTTTGTATAAAAATTTTCTCAATTCCTCTGGACTCTGCATAGGTTGAAGTATTAATTTTTCTGCGCTATGGGCTACAGGTTCATTTGCCTTTAATATATCGTTAATTAGAACGCCTCCCATACCAGCTATTATAATTTGGTCTACTTCATTTGGTTTTAGCACCTCTATTCCTGATCCTAGTCTCAAATCCACCTTATCAGATAAATTATTTCTAACTACTTCCTTTTTGGCATTTTCTAGAGGTCCTTTATTTATATCACCTAAAATAGCGTAATTTATTATATTTTTATTTAAAAGATATACAGGTATGTAACCGTGATCAGTTCCTATATCTGCTATTTTTTTATTCTTATCTACTAACGATGCAATTTTTAACAGTCTATCTGTAAGCTTCAAATATTTCATCCTTTCTCTTATAAATGTGTAGTTTTTATTTTTATTCATTTAAAAATTCGCCTTTTGGGGCGAATTTTTTTATTTTAACTAATCTAAATAATCTCTTAATTTTTTAGAACGACTTGGATGTCTAAGCTTTCTCAATGCCTTTGCTTCTATTTGTCTTATTCTTTCTCTAGTTACATCGAATTCCTTCCCTACTTCTTCTAGAGTTCTAGCTCTACCATCTTCTAATCCAAATCTTAATTTTAATACCTTTTGTTCTCTTTCATTTAAAGAACCTAATACCTCTTCTATTTGATCCTTAAGTAGAGAATAAGCTGCTGCTTCTGCTGGAGCTAAAGCATCTTCATCTGGTATAAAATCTCCTAAGTGACTGTCTTCTTCTTCACCGATTGGAGTTTCTAGAGAAACTGGATCTTGTGCTATTTTCATTATTTCTCTTACTTTTTCTTCAGACATATCCATTTCCTTAGCAATTTCTTCTGGCTTTGGATCACGTCCTAGCTCTTGAAGCAATTGTCTAGATACTCTTATTAATTTATTTATAGTCTCAACCATATGAACAGGTATTCTGATAGTTCTAGCTTGATCTGCTATAGCACGAGTTATGGCCTGTCTTATCCACCAAGTAGCGTAAGTACTGAATTTAAATCCTCTTTCGTAGTCGAATTTTTCAACTGCCTTTATAAGACCAAGATTACCCTCTTGAATTAAATCCAAAAATAGCATTCCTCTACCTACGTATCTTTTCGCTATACTTACAACTAATCTTAAATTGGCTTCTACTAATCTTTGTTTAGCTATTTCGTCTCCCTCTAACATTCTCTTAGCGTATTCTATTTCTTCATGTGGTTTAAGTAGAGGTATCTTACCTATTTCTTTAAGATACATTCTAACAGGGTCATCTATACTTATTCCTTTAGGAAGAGATAAGTCTATTTTTTCCATATCTACGCTGTCTTCTTTTTTAAGGTCATCATCAGACACTCCATCAAAATTATCATCTGCCATTAAATCTGTATCATCATCAGAAAAATCAACATCAGCCTTTTGTGATTTATCTTCAATTATTTCAATTCCTAGATTTCCAAGTGTTTCGTAAAGATTTTCGACTTGATCCTTATCTAACTCAGTTTCTGAAAAAGCTTCCATTATCTCTGATAATGTTAAAGAACCTTGCTTTTTACCTTTATCTATAAGTGCCTTTGCCGTTAATTTTTTGTTTTCCTTTTTACCCGCCATATTCTATCTCCTCCTTTCTATAAATCTTTTTTTATCTTTTCTCTTTTTAAAATTTCTAAACTTAAATTCATAATTTTATCATCTACCTCTTTCGTATTGTCGTTGTTCTTTTTCAATAACTCAAGCTTATTTGACAATTGTTTTATTTCATCAGACATCGATTTGATCTCGTCATCTATTATATTTTTTCTAATTTGATCTATTATTTTTTTTGTACCTTCTAAAGTATAAGTATTAATTTCTTCTATTGGAATACTTTGGATCGTTTTAACATATTCTTCAGATATGCTTAAACTTTTAATTTTGTCAATAGTTATTTTGTCCAATTCTTTATTTTTAATTATGTAATCAAAAATTTCCTTTGTATCTCCAAATAAAAAATCTTCTATTTCATAATCCATTAATACACTATTTCTCAAGTTTTTGTTTTCCATC
>NZ_JBJDXL010000552.1:0-2099 GCF_051866655.1 Intestinibacter sp. | reverse complement strand
CTATACATATACGGCTATAAAGGTTCAACAGCAGAACGTTATTCAAAAGGCTTTGCTGAAGATGAAGGCGGCAATCTGATAAAATTCATGGAATTAAAAGAAGATAGTAATGCTCCAGATAAAGTAAATAATTTTAGAGAAGCTTCTAAAACAAACTCACAAATTACACTATCATGGGACGAAGTTAAAGATTGCAGCGGATATGAAATTTATAGATATTCATCTAGTAGCAAAAAGTACGTATTAATAGATATTATAGCAAATTCAGAAACAACAAGCTATACAGATAAAGACAGATTATCTGCAACTACATATAGCTACAAAATTAGAGCATTTAAGGCTTCAACTGCTGGAACTGTATACTCAGAGGACTCAGATATTTTAAAGGTTACTACAAAACCTCTAAAACCTGTATTTTCTAGTAGTTCCACAACAACAAGCACTGTAACTCTAAACTGGAAAAATGTAGCTAGAGCAAGCGGATACGAAATTTACAGATATAGCACAACTAATAGTAGCTATAATCTAATAGGTGAAGTAAGCGCTGGCACAACTACATATAAAGATACAGGCAGAGTATCAGCCAATATATACACTTATAAAGTAAGAGCTTATAAAGTAGTAAATGGTAAGAAAATTTATTCAAATTATTCTGATTCCCTAAAAGTAGTTACAAAGCCACTTACACCAAAAGTTACTCTAAGCTCAACTGTATCAAGAAGCATTAAAGTCTCTTGGACTAACTGCAGCACCAAAGCTACAGGATACGAGGTTTATATGGCTACATCAAAATCTGGAACATATAAATTAATTAAAACTACTACAAGCAAGAGCTACACAAAAACAGGACTTACAAAAGGAAAGACTTATTACTTTAAAGTCAGAGCATATAGAACCGTATCTGGAGAAAAAATCTACGGCAATTACAGTACTGTAAAATATATAAAATGTAGATAGAAAAAATAAAGCACGTAAAATAATCAACCTCATTTTACGTGCTTCTTATTCCAAAATCTACTAATCCACGAACCATTCCTTCATAGTCCCAAGTACCTTTCTAAGCTCCTCCTCACCTATAACATAAGGAACCATCGCATACAAATAGTTCAAGAATGGTCTACTGAACACTCCTCTTTCATATGCAAATTGTTGATACCCACTCAAGGTTTCCGAATCATGAACCTCTACACATACGCATCCACCCATTATTCGAACCTCTTTGATTCTAGGATCAGAAAATCCTTCCATTTCTTCTCTTGTGATTTCTTCTATACGTTTTATTTTAGACATATAATCTTCATTTTCAAATAACTCAATGGATTTTAAGGCTACACTGCAAGCTAGAGCATTTCCCATAAATGTTGGTCCGTGCATAAGCGCTTTTCTATCGTCATCGCTGTAAAATCCGTTGTAAACCTTGTGATTTGCAACTGTAGCGGCATGTCCTATATATCCACCTGTGAGTGCTTTTCCCAAAACTATAATGTCTGGCAAAACTAAGTCGGCGACGAATCTATTTCCTGTGCGTCCAAGTCCTGTGGCGACTTCATCAAAAATAAGCAGTACATCGTATTTGTCACATAGCTCTCTTGCTCGTTTTAAAAATGAAACATCGTACATTCTCATTCCGCCTGCACCTTGTAAGAGTGGCTCTACTATGAAGCAGTTTAGCTCCTCGTGGTATTTTTCAAATGCCTCTTCTAGTGCATCGATTTCGGTAGGAATATGGATCACGTTTTTGTTTTCTCCATAGACTTCTAATATAAAATGGTAATCCTCATCGTCGCCTACCTCCATTGTTTTGAATGTATCGCCGTGGTATGCATTAGTAAGTGAAAGCACCTTTGTTCTTTTTAGGTCGCCTTGATTTACATAGTATTGAAGCGCCATTTTAAGTGCTACCTCTACCCCTACACTTCCTGAATCTGAAAAAAAGCAGTAGTCTAAGTCACCCGGCAAGAATTCTGCTAGCTTGTCTGACAATTTTTGCACAGGATCGTGTGTAAGTCCGCCAAGCATTACATGTGCAAATTTATCTACCTGTTCTTTAATCGCCTCGTTTAACACAGGATGCTTGTAGCCGTGTATCACACTCCACC
>NZ_JBJDXL010000551.1:0-9324 GCF_051866655.1 Intestinibacter sp. | reverse complement strand
ATTCCTTTATCGATTATATTGTTGTAATCTATAAAATCATATATATCTTGTTCAAATACTGGGCTGAATTTTAATAATTCATCTAATTCTAATTCTTCTATAGCCTTATCATTATCTTCACAGTATATAACTATTTGTCCAACTATGCCATGAGCATCTCTAAATGGAACATTCTTGTTAACTAAATAGTCAGCAACTTCTGTAGCGTTTAAGAATCCTCCCTTAACTGCTTTTTTCATGTTGTCTTCTCTAACCTTTAGAGTTCCTATCATACCCTCCATTATTTGTATGCACATTTCAAGAGTTTTTACACTGTCGAAGAAGCCTTCTTTATCTTCTTGCATATCTTTGTTGTAAGCTAGTGGTATACCCTTCATTACTGTAAATAATGCAAATAAGTTGCCGTAAACTCTACCAGTCTTACCTCTTATAAGCTCTGCACCATCTGGGTTTTTCTTTTGTGGCATTATAGAGCTTCCTGTAGTAAATAAATCGTCCATTTCTATAAATTTAAATTCTTGAGAACTCCATAATATCAATTCTTCGCTTAATCTACTTAAGTGCATCATTATTATAGAGAAATCGCTCATAAGTTCAAGAAGGTAATCTCTATCACTTACACCATCCATAAAGTTGTCCATAGGTTTTTTAAAGCCTAATTTTTCTGCTGTTATATTTCTGTCTATACTATGAGTAGTTCCAGCTAATGCTCCACATCCTAGAGGTGATTCATCTAGTATTTCTAGAGCATTTTTTATTCTCTTTTCATCTCTATCAAACATATTGTAGTATGCCATTAAATGATGCTTGAATGTAACTACTTGAGCTCTTTGTAGATGAGTATATCCTGGCATTATAACTGAATTATTGTCAGCCACTTCTTTTATAGTTTCTTTTAAGCTAGCTATATGACCAATCATATCATTTGCTTTTTCTCTAGCGTATAATCTCATATCTAAAGCAACTTGGTCATTTCTACTACGAGCAGTATGTAATTTTTTACCTACATCCCCGATTCTTTCTGTTAAGTTTGATTCAACAAAGCTGTGGATATCTTCGTAATCCCCACTTAAAGGTAGTTTTCCAGATTCAATATCTTCTAATATACCGTTAAGTCCATCAGTTATTTGTTTTCCTTCTTCTTCAGTTAAAAGCCCCACTTGTACTTGCATATATACATGAGCTAAGCTTCCTTCTATATCCTTTTTGTATAAAACACAGTCGAATCCAAAAGATTTATTGAATTCCTCCATTAATTTATTTTCGCCTTTTCTAAAACGGCCTCCCCATAACTTCATATATTTCCATCCTCTCTATTTTATTTAATTTAATTAATTAAAAGTTTTAATTTATACTTATAAAATTATATTTGTAAAAATTTATAAAGAGCCTTTGCTACACCATCTTCTATATTAGTAGAAGTGACATAGTCTGCCTTTTCCTTTACAGCTTCATCTGCATTTCCCATAACTACGCCTAGTCCAGCTAGCTCTATCATAGGTATATCGTTATAGTTATCTCCAAAAGCTATGACCTCTTCTCTATCTATACCTAAATATTTTATTAAAGCCTTTAGAGCCTCTCCCTTATTTGCACCTTTGTGCATTACTTCAATATTATTGTACCAAGATGAAGTCATCTCAATACCTTCAATTTTAGAAAGATCCTCTCTTACTCTTTTTAGCTTTTCCATATCATGGTCATCTATTGCTATTAATTTTAGAATTTTATGCTTAGAAGCTTCTTCCTTTAAATCGTCTCCAAAGTGTACATTTACTTTATCATTAAAGAAATTTTTTAGTCTCTCTCTAGTCTTTTCTTTATCTTTAGAGGTAAGATTTTTACACATCATAGTACTTTCTGAATAAAGCTGATAATAAACTTCATTTTTTTCAAAAACATCTATTATCTTCATACAAATATCATTTGGCACACTGTTTTTGTATATTAGCTTATTCGTCTTTGTCTCTTTAATTATTGCTCCATTACATGCGATTAAAGGAGTATTTATATCTAAAAAATTAAAATGCTCCTTAGCAGAATCGTAAATTCTTCCACTAGCAGGAACTATTTTTACACCTTTTTCTAAAGCCTTACTCAAGGCTATTTTATTTTCTTCAGTTAATTGGTGATCATCTCCAAGAAGTGTTCCATCCATATCCGAAACTATTAATTTATATTTCATACGAATTCCTCATTTATATTATTTCTTAAGTTTAAAATTACCCTATTTGTTATTATAGCATAACAAATTTGATTTTAAAATATTAATACTTTAATAGTATTTATTAAATTAAACTATCATCTTCTAAAATATTGTCTTTTTTCTTAAATAAAAAACTCAGCTTTGTCTCTGATATTATAACTGCGATAAATATCAATAAAAATCCAATGCCTAATTTTAAAGTTATCTGTTCGTGGTATATTAAAATAGAAAAAATAACTCCAAACACTGATTCCAAGCTAAGTATTATAGATGCAGAAGATGCAGAAGTATTTTTAAGGCCAATACTTTGAAATGCTAGACAAAGTGCTGTAGCAAATACACCTAAATAAGTAACCCCTAAAAATGCATCTCTACTGTAAACAGTCGGATATGAACCTGTTATAATAGTTGCTATCCACGATATAACAGCGACTACAAATATCTGCAAAAAAGTCAAAAGATATTCATCCCTATCCTTACAATAATAGGCAATAGCAACTATATTCACTGCCGACAAAACTCCACCTATTAAAGTTAAAATATCACCCACAGATATTGTCAATTTTTCGTTTAGAGATACCATTCCTATTCCTATAATACATATAAATGCAGCTATAAAATTAAATTTGTCAGGTCTATCTCTAAAAACAATCCAATATAAAAATGGAACTACAACACAGTAAATAGCTGTCAGAAACGCACTTTTGCCGGGGGTTGTATCTAGGGCTAACCCTACTACTTGTACTATAAAAGAAATCCAAAGAGAGCCTCCCATCACAAGACCTCCAATTATATATCCCCTATCTATTAATTTAAATTTCTTCCTAAATATTATTCCTAAAACTACACTGCCTACAGTAAATCTAACTGCCATTATAAAATTAGACGGCATAGTATCTGTAGCTCCCTTTACTACCACAAAAGTACTTCCCCAAATAATAGCCGTTACAAATAGTGCTATTTTTGATATTAAATAAGTCTTATCCTTCATAGCTCCTCCTTTCATATTAATCTAAATTATAGTAAAAAAGAGCCCTTCATCCTTTTAAGGACGAAAAGCTCGCGTTACCACCTTAACTCTAAAATATATAGATATACTTTAATTCTTAATAAATTTAATAATTTTCCTATCTGTTGGAAGTGCTTACATACTCCTCTTTTTCTAAATCTTTATTTTTATAATATAATTAATCATTTTTATTATATCTAATATACTTTATTATTGTCAATCTATTTTTATACTATACCTTCTGCTACCATAGCATCTGCAACCTTTATAAAACCTGCTATATTAGCTCCTGCTAAATAATTAGTTCCATATCCATATTCTTTTGCTGCATCTCTAGTTTTCTTGAATATATTAATCATTATATCTTTTAATTTTTCATCTACTTCTTCAAATGTCCAAGATAATCTCATACTATTTTGAGCCATTTCTAAAGCTGAAGTTGCAACACCACCAGCATTAGTAGCTTTTGCTGGAGCTAATAAAACCCCTTTTTCTAAGAAATATTTTATAGCTTCATTAGTACAAGGCATATTTGAACCTTCACCAACTGCAATTGTTCCATTTTCAACTATTATTTTAGCAGATTCTAAATCTATTTCATTTTGAGTTGCACAAGGTAAAACTATGTCTGCTTTTACAGTCCAAATACCTTTATTTCCTTCAAAGTATTTAGCAGATGGTTTTCTCATTGCATACTCTTTTATTCTCTTTCTTTCAACTTCTTTTATTTGTCTTATTAATTCTACATCGATCCCTTCTTCGTCAAATATATAACCATCTGAATCACACATAGCAACTACTTTAGCTCCTAACTCTTGAGCTTTTTTAACAGTGTATATAGCAACATTACCAGAACCTGATACTACTATAGTTTTATCTTTTAAGTCTTTTCCTGCTTCTTTTAACATTTCTTCAACAAAATATATTACACCGTATCCTGTTGCTTGAATTCTAGCTAAAGAACCTCCAAATGTTAAATCTTTACCTGTTAATACTCCTTGATCTGTAGAATTTCTTATTTTTTTATATTGTCCATATAGATAACCTATTTCTCTACCGCCAACACCTATATCACCTGCTGGAACGTCAACATCTGGTCCTATATGTCTATATAACTCAGTCATAAAACTTTGACAAAATCTCATTATTTCTATATCAGATTTTCCTTTTGGATTGAAGTCTGATCCCCCTTTACCTCCACCTATTGGAAGTCCAGTTAATGAATTTTTAAATATTTGTTCAAATCCTAAGAATTTAATTATACTTAAATTTACTGATGGATGGAATCTAAGCCCACCTTTGTATGGTCCTATTGCAGAGTTAAATTGAACTCTAAATCCTCTATTTATATGTATTTCGCCTTTATCATCTGTCCATGGTACTCTAAACATTATTTGTCTATCTGGTTCAACTAATCTATCTAGTATTTTATACTTTATGTAATTTGGATTTTTTTCTAATACTGGAATTAATGAAGTTAAAACCTCTTCTACTGTTTGATGAAATTCTTCTTGTAAGGGATTTTTGGCTTTAACATCCTCTATAACTTGTTCTACTATTTGTTTTACATTTTGTTTCATAAAATATTTCTCTCCTCTATTTTGTATATATATTTAAATATGTCACGTGATTATATTTTACACATTTTCACGAAAATTTCCAGTATATTCTTAATTTTTTATATTTTTAAATTATTTTTTGCCTAAAAATAAAAAAATCTGTAATTTTTTTCTTATACAAAAAAAATACTGCCTTAGTCTAAAACTAAGGCAGTATTTTTTTATTATAATACTGCTATTAATTCTATTTCAACTTTTACGTCTCTTGGAAGTCTAGCAACTTCTACACAAGCTCTAGCAGGTTTGTTATCTCCAAAGTATTCAGCATATACTTCGTTTACTTGAGCGAATTCATTCATATCTTTTATGAATACTGTAGTTTTAACTACATTTGAAAAATCAGCTCCAGCTTCTTTTAATATAGCTTGTAAATTTTTTAAAGATTGAGCAGTTTGAGCTTTTACATCTCCTTCTACTATTTCTCCTGTTGCAGGAACAAATGGAACTTGTCCTGATATAAATAATAAGTTTCCAGCTTTTATTGCTTGAGAATATGGTCCTATAGCAGCTGGTGCATCATTTGTATGTATTACTTCGTAAGCCATTGGTATTACCTCCCATAATTTTAATATATTTTTTTCATATATTATTATACTATTTTTTTCAAAAAATAATATACTTTCTAGAATTATTTTTTGAAAAAAATAACTGAAACTCAATTATTGAGATTTCAGCTATTTTTTTAATTAAATTCTGTTTTGTATAAAGTTTTACTTCAATATTTGAATTTCTATATTTCTAACGCCCCATGAATTACATTTAGCTTCACTAGACATAAATATATCAATTTTATTTCCTTTTATTCCACCACCGCAATCCTCTGCTATATAAGTACCGCCAAGTGCTGGTATATAAACTCTAGTTCCATAAGGTATTACTCTTGGATCTACAGCTATTGTTCTTCCTGGCTTAGGAATTGTTCCTGTCGCAGTTATACCATCACCTGCATATGCAGTTGCGCTAACTGTCATAGTAGTCACTGCATTTGATGATGATTTTTTCTTTGAAGAACTTGAAGTGTATGTTTTTTTCGAATTTGTAGATTTATTTGAACTACTTGATTGTGATTTCGAAGACTTAGTTGCCACATTGTACAAATCACTGTAGTCATGTAAATTTTTAGCTTCAGTTTCTATATATTTTCCACATACATATCCTGTTTTTCCATCATTTAATTCTATTTCATACCAACCATTTTCTTCGGCCTTTATTATTTTTACTTTATCTTCCTTTTCTTTAAATTCTACTATATCGTATAATACAGAAGGACCAGTTCTAACGTTTAATTTTTTCGCTGATACTTCTCCGTCTAAAGTTATATATTGTCCATTTGTCCATGCTACCTTACCATCTTCCAATTCAATTTTATACCATCCGTCTTTTATAGATATTAAATCAACTTCATCATCTAATTCGAAGCCTCCTATAATATCGTCAGAAGTCGATGGTCCACTTCTTATATTTAACTTATCTACATTCACTATCGCTTGCTCTTTTTTTGAATCTACATTCTTATCACTCTGTGCATATACAGCATTTGAACTGAACATAGTCAACATTGTGAGTGCTGCTATCGTGGTACTTGTAATTTTTTTAATCATAAATATTCCTCCTAATTTTTACTTTTAACAAGTATTTTTTCTCAAAGAAATTCTATCCTCAAGATTTAAAAGTAACAATTTTGTAACTTTTTTATCATCTTGTAATTTATTATATTACAATTTTGTAATTTTTGAAACACTTTTTATAAAATAGTTACAGAAAAGTTACACCATTGATTTAATTATATGTACCAACTTTTAAAAATATCACAGTTTTTGCAACGGTTTTAGTAATTTCTTATTTCTATACAATTTTTATAAATTTTTTATTTACATTTTTGTGTTTTTTTATAAATGTTTCATAATTCTAGAAAAAAACAGGTGTTGTCGAACATCACTTCAAACAAAGTAATATTCAACAGCACCTGTTTTTATATCATATTTAATTAAATTCTATAAAGCCTCTAACATTCTAAGTACTATATCTTTAGAATTTTCAGCTGCCTTATCTACAAATTCGTCATATGTCACATTTGCACTTCCATCAGCTTTATCAGACATAGCTCTTATTATAACGAAAGGCGTATTATTTAAAGTACATACATGGGCAATTGCTCCACCCTCCATTTCACCACAATAAGCTTTGAAATCATTGTCTAGCTCGTCCTTTAATTCCTTTGAGCTTATAAATATATCTCCTGTAGCAACTCTTCCTTTTACGATTTTAAAATCTTCATCCTTTACTTGCTCTAAGCTAGATTTGTAAGCAGCTTCTATTAATTTTTCATCTGCCTTAAATACAGAGTTTTCCATTTGAGGTATTTGACCCTTTTCATATCCAAATGCTCTAGCATCTACATCGTATTCTATAGCTTCTGTAGATATTACTATATCATTTACATCTAAAGATGAATGTATAGCACCTGCAACACCAGTATTCACAATTGCTTCAACGCCAAATTCACTTATCAATATTTGAGCACATAATGCTGCATTTACTTTTCCTATTCCACATTGTACTAATACTACATTTTTTCCTTTTAAACTACCTATATAAAATTTTAAACTAGCTTTGTCTACTGTTTTTTCTATTTCCATAAGGCTAATTAAAGTACTAACCTCTTTATCCATAGCTCCAATTATTCCTATTTTATTCATCGCTACCTCCTGTAAATATTTTTCTAAAAAAAATCGTTCTAAAATAGAACGATTCCCTCAATAATATATTAAATAAAAAACCTGTTGTAGTGTCAATATATTTCTCTAAATTTTTACTTATTTATAATTTAAATTCTATAATACTGCTGCTAAAACAGCTCCTTGTGAAGTATAAGTTCCCATTACAGGTCCCACTTCACTTATATAAATTTCATCAAATTTATGAGTTTTTTCTATTATAGAAAGCAGTTTATCTGCTTTTTCTGGGCAATTTGCATGAACTAAGCATAACATTTTTCCTTGAGTATCTTCTACATTTGAAGTTATATAATTCGCTACTTTTTTTATACTGTTACTTTCTCCTCTAGCCTTATCTATAGGTTTTACAAGTCCTTCAGTTATTTGAACTATTGCCTTAAAATTTAAAGCTCCTATTATTTTTCCCGCTAGTGGATTTATTCTTCCACCTTTTATAGCATTTTCTAGAGTTTCTAATGTACCATAAAAATAAATCTTTTGTCTAAGATCTTCAATAACCTCTACTATTTCATCTATACTTTTTCCTTCTTCTATCATTCTTGATGCTTTTATTAATAAAAGACCTGCTCCTATACATCCTGTTTCAGAATCGATTACTCTAATATCTTTTTCATCATTTTCTGATAAGTACAAATCTCTCGCAAGAACAGCACTATTGTATGTTCCAGATAATTTAGAACTTAAAGCTATTACAATTATTTTATCTTCCTCACATTCAAACTCTTTAGAAAATCTTTCTGGAGATGGACAAAATGTTTTTGGTAATTCTTTGCACTCTTTCATCTTTGTATAAAACTCTTTATTATTTATATCTACTCCAGCAGTGTAATGTTCTTCTCCAAAAGATACACCAAGAGGTACCACACTAATATTAAATTTTTTTATAACTTCTTCTGAAAGATCACAAGAACCATCAGTTATTAATTTAATTTTATCCATTTTTATTCCTCACTTGTATATAATTATTTTTTCAGTCGGTCAAACGACCGATTTCTAATATTATTTTATTCTTTTATCTATTAAAAGTCAATATATTTAACTATATCTTTACTTGTCAAATTTGACTTTATTTTAATCTACTATTATAATTTAAATAACTTTATTTTCTTATTTTATATACAAATTAAAAAAGAAAGGTTATAAGCTATGAAACCAAATAATATGAAAGAAACTATTTTGGCGACATCTACAAAATTAATGGCTAAAAAGGGTATAAAAAACACTAGTCTTGCAGATATAGCCAAAGAAGTAGGTATTAGTAAAGGAACTTTATATTACCACTACTCTAGTAAAGATGATATAATTTGCGATATGGCAGAAATGCATTTAAAGGTAATAACTCATGCGCTAATTGAATGTCTACAAAACGCAGGCTTCCATTCAACTACAGAAGAGTTTATATCCGTTGTATTAAATAAAATATCTGATATAGAAAATCACGGAAGAATACATATGTATTTAATTTGTGAGGCAATCACTGGCAACGAAGTTCTCAAAGAAAGGTTTAAAATTAAATATATTGAATGGAGAAAGGCTTTGGAATTAGAAATTCAAAGAGCAACTAAATTTAAGGACGATTCATATCCTATATCATTTTTATTGATTTCTATTGTAGATGGATTAGTAGTGCAAAGTCTATTAAAAACAGAAAAGCTTCCTTATGGAGAAATATCTAGATTCTTAATCGACAAGCTAAAATAAAAGGGGGCTGTCGCAAAATAAAGCTTGCGATGGCTCCTTTCGTTTTATCGA
>NZ_JBJDXL010000550.1:0-9405 GCF_051866655.1 Intestinibacter sp. | reverse complement strand
ATTTATTAAAATTAAATAGTAGAAATTAAAAGTAAATAATGTATAATATTTAATGGTAATAATAAATAAAAAGTTAGGGTATATATAAAATTTAAATAAATTAGAATGATATAAATAAAAAATAAGTATAAAAAAGGAGAAAAAAATGGATAGAAATTTAGCATTAGAGCTTGTAAGAGTTACAGAAGCTGCAGCATTAGTATCATCACAATTTATGGGAAGAGGAGATAAAGACGGTGCTGACGGAGCAGCAGTTGAAGCTATGAGAAGAGCTTTTGAATCAGTTAAGATAAAGGGTGAAGTTGTAATTGGAGAAGGAGAACTTGACGAAGCTCCAATGTTGTATATAGGAGAAAAGGTCGGGAGCCAAGAAGAAGGATCTATGGAGGTTGACATAGCTGTAGATCCACTTGATGGTACTACATTAATAGCAAAAGGGCTTCCAAATGCTATATCAGTAATAGCTATGGGTAAAAAAGGTTCTCTATTAAATGCACCAGATACTTATATGAAAAAAATAGTTGTAGGACCAAAGGCAAAAGGAGCAATAGATTTAGATAAGAGCGTAGAAGAAAATATATTAAATGTTTCAAAGGCTTTAGGTAAAAAACCAACTCAAATGACAATTATGGCTCAAGATAGAGAAAGACATAATTATATATTTGAACCAGCTAGAAAATTAGGATGTAAAATAAGAATGTTTGGTGACGGAGATGTTGCAGCAGGTATTGCAACTTGCTTTGAAGAAACAGGTGTTGATATGCTAATGGGAATCGGTGGAGGACCAGAAGGGGTAATAACTGCAGCAGCTATAAAATGTATGGGCGGAGATATGCAAGCTCAAATTTACCCATTAAGTGAACAAGAAAGAAACAGATGCCATGAAATGGGATTCTCAGATGAAGATATCCAAAAGAAATTAACTATAGACGATTTAGCAAAAGGTGATGATTTATTCTTTGCTGCTACAGGAATCACAGAAGGAAACCTATTAAAGGGTGTAATTCATGTTGGAGATAATAAGGCTAAAACAGAGTCTGTAGTAATGAGAGGAAAAACAGGAACTATAAGATTTGTAAATGCTATACATAATTTAGATAAAAATGAAATATTAATAGATTTAATGAAAAAGTACAATATGGAGTAGAAAATATTGTTTAAAATTTAAATTATTTTTAAATAAAATTTAATTAAAAAGAAAATAATCCGTTTATATTGTTATGTATTAGCAATAATAATGGGTTATTTTTTTATATTTAAATATATTTAATAAAAAAATGTATACAAATATGTATTTTATTTTATTTATTGACCATAATACAAGAAAAATGCTATTATTAGATTGTAATTATGTTCGAGCTAAAATAAATATCTTTTCTTTTTCATGCCGTTTATTTCCAAATTAGAATAATTTAAATAAAAATTGTGAGCGAGGAGGCCTATTTTGAATATAGAAAATATTAATCTAAATGATTTGAACAGTCAAACATTAGCTCAACTAAGAGAAATGGCAAAAGAGCTAAATGTAAAGTCAGTGACTAAATATAAAAAAGCGGATTTAATTGAAAAAATAAAAGAAGCCGTTGATAAATTAAAAACTACTGATACGGATGCAACTAAGGAAAAAAACAAAAAAGTAAAAGAAAATAAAGACACGGATAAAAATAAGGACTTAGAAAAAGAAGAGAAAGAAATCTTAGATGAAAAACATACTAAAATAGATGAAGATAATAAAACTGAGAGTGCAGATAATACAAAACAAATACAATACAAACCTGAAAATAATAAAAATAGTAAATACGAAAATAAAAATTATACAAAAAATAATACTCAAGGAAATATAAATAATCAAAGAAATTATAATAAGTTTCAAAAGAATGATAATAAACAACAAAATATCGATAATAAATCTTCTAATAATATAAAAGGAAATTATACACCTAAGGTAGTAGAAGAATCTAAAATAATAAATGAATTTAATACTTCAAAGGATGATGAAGTAGTAGGTGTATTAGAAATATTACCAGATGGATTCGGATTTTTAAGAGGTTCAAATTATTTATCTACAGAAAATGATGTATATGTATCTCCTTCTCAAATAAGAAGATTTAATATGAAAACAGGAGACAAGGTAAGAGGTATAACAAGACATCCTAAAACAGGAGAAAAATTTAGAGCTCTTTTATTTGTTCAAAAGATAAATGACGAAGATCCAGAAACTGCAATACAAAGAAAATCTTTTGAATCGTTAACTCCTATATATCCAGAAGAAAGATTAACTTTAGAAAAACAACCAAATGAAATATCTACTAGATTAATAGATTTAATATCACCAATAGGAAAAGGACAAAGAGGTTTAATTGTTGCGCCTCCTAAAGCAGGTAAAACTATTCTTTTAAAAAGTGTAGCAAATAGTATAGTAAAAAATTATCCAAATGTAGAACTAATAGTATTATTAATAGATGAAAGACCTGAAGAGGTTACAGATATGAAGGAATCTATTGATGCGGATGTTATATACTCAACATTTGATCAAGTTTCAAGTCATCATGTAAAGGTAGCAGAAATGGTTTTAAATAGAGCTCAAAGACTAGTTGAGCATGGAAAGGATGTTGTCATATTATTAGATAGTATAACAAGACTAGCAAGGGCTTATAACTTAACAATTTCACCTACAGGAAGAACTTTATCAGGTGGTTTAGATCCAGGGGCATTGCATGGACCTAAAAAATTCTTTGGTGCAGCTAGAAATATAAGACAAGGAGGATCTCTTACTATCCTTGCTACGGCTTTAGTTGAAACTGGTTCAAGAATGGATGATGTAATATTTGAAGAATTCAAAGGTACAGGTAATATGGAATTACATCTAGATAGAAAATTAGCAGAAAAGAGAATCTTCCCTGCTGTAGATATCTATAAATCTGGAACAAGAAGAGAAGATTTATTATTATCAGATAAAGAAAAGACTGCTTTATGGAAATTAAGAAAAGAAATGAGCAACAACTCTGTGTTAGAAGTTACGGATAATATATTAGAAGCATTGAAGAGAACAAAAACTAATGAAGAATTTATAAACAATATAAATGGAATACTTAATAAATAATACGGCAAATCAAAATTAAAAATAAAAAATAATTAAGAATAAATAAATTTTAAAGACTGTTAAAAATGCTTGAACCCTTCGAAAACATATGATATAATATGGGAGTTGATATTTGAATAAGTAAAAAAATTAGTATAATTAATTTTAAAATATAAAGAAAAAAGAGGTGACAGTAATGCAAAAAGATATACAACCAAAATATAAAGAAGTAGAAGTACGTTGTGCTTGTGGAAATACTTTCATGGCTGGTTCAACTAAGGACGAAATAAGAGTTGAAATTTGTTCTCAATGCCATCCTTTCTATACAGGTAAACAAAAGAATATAGAAAAAGGTGGAAGAATCGACAAATTCAAAAAAAGATTCAACATGGAATAATATTCAAAAAAACAGGGGTTGGTTTTCCAGCCTCTATTTTATTTTTACGATAATTATGAGGGATGTACAGGATAAAAGGTTTTTATTTTTAAACATGCCCTTTTTTAATATTGTAAATTTGATATAATATTAAATGTGTAAAAACTTAATCTCGGGTTAAGGAGAATGTTATGGAAAATGAAAAGAAATTAGGTAAAGTCGGAGGGCAGGCTGTAATAGAGGGAGTAATGATGCAATCAGATGATTACAGAGCTATTGCGGTTAGAAAGCCTAATGGAGAGATAGAGATAAAAAAGGATAAGATTGAAAGCTGGGTAAGAGACAAAAAAATAGATAAAATTCCATTTTTAAGAGGTGGATTTATATTAATAGATACAATGATCAGCGGAATAAATAGCTTGAATTTTTCTTCAGAATTTTTCTTAGAAGAAGAGGAGGAAGATGCTATAGATAGGTTTCTTAAAAAAATATTTAAAGAAAAGGCAAATGATGCCATAATAGTAGTGTCTTTAATAATATCTTTGTTGCTTTCTGTTGGGATTTTTGTATTAATACCTACTTTTATAGGTGGATTATTTTCTAAGATAATAAATAGTCATGTAGCACTTAACTTGATTGAAGGTGCGATTAGAATAGCGATATTAATAGCGTATATGGCAATAGTTTCGTTGAATGCAGATATCAAGAGAGTGTTTGAATATCACGGTGCTGAGCATAAAACTGTTTATTGTTATGAAAATGATTTAGAGCTAACAGTTGAGAATGCTAGAAAATTTGGAAGGCTGCATCCTAGATGTGGTACAAATTTTTTATTTATAGTTATGTTTATATCAATTATATTGTTTTCTTTTTTTGGATGGCCTAATCCTTTTTTAAGAGTAGCTATAAGAATTTTATGTATACCTATAGTTGCGGGAATATCTTATGAAATAATAAAATTTCTTGGGAAATATAATAATATTTTAAGTAAAATTGTCGCATATCCAGGAATGATGATGCAAAAAATAACTACAAAAGAACCTGATGACGAACAATTAGAAGTAGCAATAGCAGCACTAAAGGCTGCATTAAATGAATAATAAGGGGTAATTAATTTATGACTATTAAAGAGATAATTATAAAATATTGCCAACAGCTAGAAAATATTAGTGATACGCCTAGATTAGATGTAGAGCTTCTTTTAAAAAAGGCGCTTGGAGATGTAGATTCTATGTATATTAGAATGAATTTAGATAAGGCTTTAAGTGATGAGCAAGAAAAATATTTTCTAGAAATGATGAAAGATAGATTGAATGAAAGACCAATTGCCTATATTATAGGTAATAGAGAGTTTATGGGATTAGACTTTTTTGTCAAAGAGGGAGTATTGATTCCTAGACCAGATACAGAAACTTTAGTAGAAGAAATAATAAATATATGCAATAATAAAACAGGATTGAATATTTTAGATATAGGTACAGGTTCAGGAGCAATTACTGTAAGCCTAGCAAAATATTTAGATAAATCACATGTAGTATCAGTAGATATTTCTGATATTGCTTTAGAAATAGCATCTAAAAATGCCATTTCTAATAAAGTAGATGAACGAATAGATTTTATTAAGTCAGATGTCTTTTCAAATGTATCAGACGAAACAAAATTTGATATAATAGTATCTAATCCGCCATATATAAGAAAATCAGATATAAGTGGATTAGATAGACAGGTAAAGGACTTCGAGCCTTATAATGCATTAGAAGGTGGAGAAGATGGACTTGATTTTTATAGAAGGATAACAGAAGAATCTAGACAATTTTTAAAACAGGGTGGAATACTAGCATATGAAGTAGGTCACGATCAAGCATCTGATGTAAGTAAAATTATGCAACAAAACGGTTTTAAGGGTATATATACAAAATGCGATTTGCAAGGATTTGAAAGAGTAGTAATAGGATTTTATAATAATTAGGAAGGTGGAAAAAATGTTAAATAAACTGCAAGTATTAGAAGATAAATACAAAGAGCTTACAGAAAAAATAAGCGACATCGAAGTTATTAACGATCAAAAAACATGGCAAAAATACATGAAAGAACATGCTGATTTAGAGCCAATTGTAATGAAATACAGAGAATACAAAGAAGTAATAGATAGTATAAAGGAATCTAAGGAAATACTAGAAGAAGAATCTGATGAAGAATTAAGAGAATTAGCTAAAATGGAATTATCAGAACTAGAAGATAAAGTAGAACCAATAGAAGATGAATTAAAAGTATTATTATTACCTAAAGACCCTAACGATGAAAAGAACGTTATAGTTGAAATCAGAGGTGGAGCAGGTGGAGATGAAGCTGCTTTATTCGCTGGAGACTTATTCAGAATGTACTCAAGATATGCTGAAAGAAGAAGATGGAAAACTGAGCTTTTAAGTGCAAGTGATACAGGTGTAGGTGGATATAAAGAAGTTTCTTTCATGATAAAAGGTAAAGGAGCTTATTCTAGACTTAAATACGAATCAGGTGTTCATAGAGTTCAAAGAATACCAACAACTGAATCAGGTGGTAGAATACATACTTCAACTGCAACAGTAGCAGTTTTACCAGAAGTAGAAGATGTAGAAGTAGAAATCAATCCAAATGATTTAAGAATAGACGTGTTTAGAGCTTCTGGAAACGGTGGACAATGCGTAAATACAACTGACTCAGCAGTAAGAATCACTCATATACCAACAGGTGAAGTAGTTTCTTGCCAAGACGAAAAATCACAATTAAAAAATAAAGAAAAAGCTATGAAAGTATTAAAGGCTAGATTATACGATAAAGCACTAGCTGAACAACATGACGATATAGCAGCAGAAAGAAAGAGTCAAGTTGGTACTGGAGATAGATCTGAAAGAATAAGAACTTATAATTTCCCACAAGGAAGAGTAAGTGACCATAGAATAAATTTAACATTATATAAATTAGAATCTTTCTTAGATGGCGATTTAGATGAAATGATAGATGCGCTTATAACAGAAGATCAAACAAAGAAAATGTCAGCTATATAATGATAACTGCCAAATGATTTTGATACATCATTTGGCTTTTTTATAAGGTATATTAAACTCTTCTAAATTATTAATTTTAGGAATTAAACATACATATAATAAAATAAATTAAATTGGGAGAGTGTAATAATATGGTTTTAAAAATTACATTAATTGGTTTACTTGCTGGAGTATTGGGGACTGGTCTAGGCGGTGTTTTATCTGGAATTTTTAAAAAGAAAATCGATAGATGCATAGATTTTTTTATGGGCTTAGCTGGTGGAATAATGTTGGCGGTTGTAGTATTTGATTTAATGAAGGAAGCAATAGATTTAAAAGGGATTTGGATAACTGTAATTGCCACTTTTTTAGGAGTAATAACAACTATGCTCATAAAAGAAAATTTAGATATGTCACAGGATCAAAAGTCGGGATATTTAATTTTTTTAAGTATTATGCTACATAATTTGCCAGAGGGATTGGCTATAGGGTCGTCCTTTGTATCGGCTACACAATTAGGATGGACACTTGCATTGGTGATAGGAATACATAACATTCCTGAAGGATTAGCTACAGCGCTCAGTCTTGCAGGGACAAAAATGAAAACAAGTAGGATTATATTATATACAGTTATAGCAGGAGTTCCTATGGGAATAGGAAGCTTTCTAGGTGTATATTTCGCAGGAAACTTTAATTCCTTAATTGGGATATTTTTATCGATTGCAGCTGGAACGATGTTGTATGTTGTACTTGAGGAAATTTTACCAAGGACTAAAAATATTTTTTGTATAATAGGTTTTTTAGTTGGAACAATAATTGTATATTGCGTTTAAATAAAAGAGGTGGAATAAAATATGGATACATTGATTAGTAAAATTGACGTAGATAATATAGACATGGAAGAAATAAGAAAACAAGCAGAAATCCTAAGATCAGGTGAAACTGTTATCTTCCCAACTGAAACAGTTTACGGCTTGGGAGCCAATGCATTAGATGAAAATGCAGTCAGTAAAATTTATGAAGCTAAAGGAAGACCTAGTGATAATCCTTTAATTGTTCATATAAGCGACAAAAAACAAATATATAATTTAGTTACAAATGTGCCTGAAAAAGCTGAAATAGTTATGGATAAATTTTGGCCAGGACCTATAACTATAATTTTAAATAAAAAGGACATAATACCTAAAAGAACTAGTGGAGGACTTGATACAGTTGCCATTAGAATGCCTTCTAATAAAATAGCAAATGCTCTTATAAGAGAAGCAGATATTCCTATAGCTGCTCCATCTGCTAATATATCTGGAAGACCATCACCAACTAGGGCTTCACATGTTTATGAACAAATGAACCATAGAGTTAGTGGCATAATTTTAGGAAATGATTGTGTATACGGATTAGAATCAACTGTTTTAGATTTAACAGGAGATATTCCAACTATATTAAGACCAGGTAGCATAACAAAGGAACAATTAGAAAAAGAGCTTGGAACTGTAAAATTAGATTCAGCACTAGAAAAGAAAGAAGACAATATAAAAGCTAAGGCTCCAGGAATGAAATATACACATTATTCTCCAAATGCAGATGTTTATATTGTATCAGGCGAACGATTTAAGGTTATTGAAAAAATAAATAGGTTGACAGAAGAAAATGACAGAAAAAATTTAAAAACAGGTATAATATGTTTAGAAAATAACAAAAAATTCTATATAGGAAAAACTATATGTTTAGGAGAAACTTTAGAAGATGTTGCTTCAAATCTATTTGATGCATTAATACAAGCAGATAAAGAAGAGTGTGATATAATATATTCAGAAGGCTTTACAAATGAAGGTATAGGATGCGCTATAATGAACAGACTTTTGAAATCTGCTGGATATAAGGTTATAAATGCTTGATAATAAATTAATTTTGTTGAAATTTGATACAAAAATAAGTTATTATTAAGTTAGAAATGTTTTCCTACTTAAATAAAATAAGAAATATTAAATTTTAGTTAAAAAAACAACGAATAATAAAATTCAATAATTTAAGAAAAATATTGAAATTCGTGTGTTTTATAGTGCTTTTAATTATAAATAATGATTAGAAAATAAATTATAATCAAAAAAAATGTGGTAGTTTATGAAAAATAATTGTATAATTATATCTAGATAGTTAAAAAAAAATCAATCAATTTAAATAAAAAAATTTATATAGGAGAAATTGAAATGAAAATAGGCTTAGGATGTGACCACGGTGGTTACAATTTAAAATTAGAAATAATAAAACATTTAGAAGGTAGAGGAATAGAATGTGTAGATTATGGGACAAACAGTGCTGATGAATCAGTAGATTATCCTATCTATGGACAAAAAGTAGCAGAAGCTGTAGTTGCAAAAGAAGTTGATTACGGAATAGTATGCTGTGGTACAGGAATAGGAATATCATTAGCAGCAAATAAAGTGCCTGGAATAAGATGTGCAGTAGTATCTGATGTATTCTCAGCTAAAATGTCAAAGGCTCATAATAATGCTAATATGTTATCTCTAGGAGAAAGAGTATTAGGAAAAGGACTTGCTTTAGAATTAGTTGATGCTTGGATTAACACAGAATTTGAAGGAGATAGACATTTAAGAAGAGTGAATTTAATTGGAGATATAGAAAAAAAATATAATAAATAATAAAAATTAAAACAAAGTAATTAGTGTAGGAGGTAAATAATGAGTAAAGTTATAGTTACAGATCATCCATTAATACAACATAAATTAACTCTTATGAGACAGACAACAACAGGATCAAAGGACTTTAGAGAATTATTAAAAGAAATATCAATGTTAATGGGATATGAGGTAACAAGAAATTTACCGTTAGAAGAAATAGAAATAGAAACACCTATAACTACAACAAAATCAAAGATAATATCTGGTAAAAAATTAGGGATA
>NZ_JBJDXL010000549.1:0-2119 GCF_051866655.1 Intestinibacter sp. | reverse complement strand
AAACAGCTTAATTTAAATGTTTTAATAGATTTTAAAACTGCTTATGTCAGTAAACTGTCAGTGTTTTTATCTATTTTTTTAGGAGTTTTTATGATAAAATATTTATTATATTATAGAAAATAGTTTGGGAGGGATGAGAAATGAGCAATGCATTTATAAGAAAAAGAAGTAAAAACTACATAGTTTATTTAGAATATACTGACGAGACAACTGGCAAAAAGAAACAAAAAAACATGGGTTCTTACCCTCTAAAAAGAGATGCCTCAAAGAGACTTAACGAATTAAAAGAAGAAATCTACAACGAAGAATTGCTGCTGCCTAATAAAATTACAGTAGAAAGTTACATACTAGATTTTTTAGAAAAATACAAGATAAATCTATCCATAACGACTTATAACTGCTATTTAAGAATATGCAAAAAATATATAATTCCTATATTAGGAGATATAAAATTAATCGATTTAAGACCGATACATCTGCAAAATTACGTAGACGACTTACTCGGGATTTTAAGCCCTCAGACTATAAAGATACATATAAACATTCTAAATTTAGCCTTAAAGAGAGCTTATAAATTAAAATTAATAAAGGAAAACTTTGTAGACTGTGTAGAAATCCCTAAAAATAAAAAATACAACAACAAGATATACGACCAAAAGGATATGCTTAAATTACTAAAAACATGTAAAAATACCGACTTAGAGCTACCTATAAACTTAGCAGCTGGATTAGGCCTTCGTATATCTGAAATTTTAGGCCTTACCTGGGATAATATAAACTTCGAAGATAACACTGTAACGGTAGAAAAAATAACTGTGAGAAATGAAGGAAAGGTAATATTAAAGGATCCAAAAACAGAGACATCTATAAGAATTATATCTGCTCCAAAGGAAGTTATGAATTTACTTAGAGAATACAAGAGAAAATACCTTCAAGATAAGCTTCAAAGAAAAATAAAGAACACTACCCTTTTGTTTTCGGACAAAAATGGAAACCCTATTGCCGAAGATGTGCTCAGTAAAAAGTTCAGCAGATTTTTAAGAGAAAATAATTTACCTCATATTAGATTTCACGACTTAAGACACTCTCATGTAACTTTACTGATAAATGCAAAAGTTCCTATAAAAGTAATTTCTGAGAGAGTCGGTCACTCTAATGTAAATACGACTTTAAATATTTACTCTCACACTCTTAAGGAAATGGATCAAGAAGCTTCAGAAAAAATTTCTGAGAGTCTTTTTAACTTAGGTTAAAATAATTTTATTATGTAAACTTAGCTAAAAATAAGTAAAAAATCTAACTTTTTTAAATCGATTTTAAGCTATGTATAAATTATTTTGAATATAAATAGTTGATTGATACATTTTAAATCCTTAAAATCGATTTAAATGATTATTTATAAATTTCAACTGATAAAAAGTTTATTTAGTTTACATAATAATATTAAAGTAACTTTATTTCGAGATATAATTAAAAATGGGATGACGCAAAATAAATTTTTAGTATATTTTACATCATCCCTATATTATTTCTTAGATACTTTCTTGTCTTATATTATCCATAATATTTTCTCTGTTTATTTTCTTCATCGGAATATAAGAAGCTATAAAAGTTATAATGAATATTCCAACTACTGATATAAGTATAGCCTTATATGGGATCATAACGTCAAATGAAATCATATTTCCTACAATCCTACACATCAATACATTCAGAGCTACTCCAATTGGAACTCCATATAGAAGCGACAATATACCGTATAAAAAGCTCTCCAAATAAATTATCTTATTAAATCCACCAGGTGTAACACCTATAGACTTTATAACTGCAAATTCTCTTTTTCTAAGATTTATATTTGTGCTGATTGTATTTACTATATTAGTTACGCTGACTAGAGATATAACTACTACAAATCCATACACGAAAATTTTCATGACATCCATAGTCTGTTGATTTTGTTTAGCTCCTTCTACTTTATCGTATACATTGAAATTTGAGTCCTCTGCTAATTTCTTTATTTCTTTTCTGACTTGTTCGCTTTTATCAGTTGAAATATTTAAAGTATTGTAAAGATTTTCGTCCTTTGGTAAATCTAATTTTTGAATCAATTCATCATATG
>NZ_JBJDXL010000548.1:0-2121 GCF_051866655.1 Intestinibacter sp. | reverse complement strand
ATTCGATCCTCATGCAGCGCTAAATGTTTCGACTAGAGAGGATTTAGATTTTAGAAAGCACGTAATACCTCTAGAAGTTACTAAGCTAAGTGCAGAGGTTACTACTGAGGTAGGTGGACACACATTAGGAGAAGGTGGAACTAACCAATTTGAAAACAACTCAGATGCAAGCTTAGAAGAAGTTGGAGAAATGCTTAGCTCTATCGGATATCAATATGTATTTAAGGATTGGGAAAGATTCTAGAGGTGAACGATGTACTTAATTACTAATAGAAATCTATGCTCAAAGGAAAAATATTTAAATACTATAGTAGAGGCTTCTAAAAATAAAGTAGAGTATTTGATATTGAGGGAGAAGGATCTAGACTATCGAGATTTGAAGGCCTTGTATCTAGAGATTTTACAAGAATTAGAGAAAAATTCCACAGATATAAAAATAATAGTAAATAGCTCTATAGAATTATATGAAAATTACCCAGTTTACGGAATACATCTTCCTTATCATAAGTTCAAAAGCATGGTAGACGATAAATACGAATTTGACAGAGACAAGGTTATAGGTCTATCTCTACATACAGTAGAGGAAGTAGTTGAATTAGAGGATATCATCGAGAAAAACGATATAAAAATAGAGTATATAACTTTATCGCATATATACGAAACTAAGTGTAAAGAGGGATTAAAGCCTAGGGGAATAGAGCTTTTAAAAAAATCTAGGGATATAACCGAAATAAAAATAGTGGCATTAGGTGGAATTTTACCTCAAAATGTAGGAGAAGTCGTAAATTACTGTGACGATTTCGCAGTAATGAGTACGCTTTTTAAAAGCGATGATGTAAAGAAAACTATAGAGGAGTACAATGAAAATATAAAATAAGTTTTTTTAAAAAAGCCTTTTTGACAGCATATATCTTGTCAAAAAGGCTTTTGAGTTTATCTATTATTTTGCATTATAGGCATTATTAAGTACATTTAAGTAATCCTCTTTAGTCATAGGTCTAGGATTGCTTTCAGTAGATATATTTATAGATGATTTTTGAGCTAATATATCGAAGTCCTCTAATTTAACATCTAAATCAGAGAATAGCGGAAGCTTGACATCTAAAGCAAGCTTTTGAACAGCCTTAACAGCTATATCAGCACCTTCTGTATCGTCCTTAAATTCAAATCCCATAGTCTTTGCAACTCTAGCGTATCTTGATACACAATAGTCCTTATTGTATTCCATAACATGAGGAAGTAAAACTGCATTACAAACTCCATGAGGTAAGTCGTACATTCCACCTAGGGCCTCAGCTATACAGTGGACACTTGCGACGTCAGAATGGCTAAATCCAATTCCTGCAAGCATACTTCCCATAAGCATCGCACTTCTAGCTTCTAAATTATCACCTTCAAATACTGCAGTTATTAAGTTATTGTATATAAGCTCGATTGCGTATAGAGAAACGGCATCGCTAATAGGCTCTGAGCAAGTTGCAGTATATGCTTCGATTGCATGAGTCAATGCGTCCATACCAGTTGCTGCAGTTACAGCAGGTGGAACTGATAGAGTAAGAACAGGATCGCAAATTGCCACCTTTGCAGCTGTGTATTTACTCTTTACAGTCATTTTGTATTTGTTTTTTGTATCAGTTATAACTGAAGAAAATGTTATCTCACTTCCTGTACCTGATGTTGTAGGTATAGTTATAAGTAGAGGTAGAGGCTTTGTAGCGGCAGTTTTACCTTCGTATTTTTTGATTTCTGTTGCATCGTGGGCAAGTAAAACTCCTACAGATTTTGCACAGTCTATAGGGCTTCCTCCTCCAACTGCTATTATTGAATCACAGTTGTTTTCTCTGGCGATTTTTGCGCCTTCTTCTACATTTACATCTTTAGGGTTTGCTTCAACGCCGTCGTATACGACATAAGGAATGTTATCCTTGTCTAGTAAATCAGTTATTTTTTGAAGTATACCTGCTTTTGAAACGCCCTTGTCAGTGATTATTATTGGTTTTTGACCTTTATTTTCTTTTAATTCGCTACATAAATTATCTAAACAGTTTGCACCGTATATTATTTTTGTAGGTAGTTCAAATGAAAAGAATTTTGTTAAATTATCCATACGGTTTCCTCCTT
>NZ_JBJDXL010000547.1:0-9439 GCF_051866655.1 Intestinibacter sp. | reverse complement strand
ATATCTGTCATTTTGAATATTAACAGTAGATATTATAAAATCTACATTGTCATTATTAAAATCCCATTGAGTAAATAATTTATCAGCTGCAATAACACCTTTTATATTAAAATCATAATAATTTCTAATCTGTGCCTCTATAAGCTTTCCTGTAGCCATGCTTCCTGGACAAACTATTAATATATCAAGTGGAGATAAATCTGTTCTACTTCTTATTAATGAAGCACATATATGGACTACTATCGATTCCTTTCTCTGTTTATTCAAATCATGTCGCAAATGATTTTCCAATATATACGCGTACTTTTCAACCTCTTTATAAACTTCTTCAAATTCCCTTTTCATACTTCCAGTAACTCTAAAATCTATATCTAGGTCCTTTTCGCTCCAATCTTTCATTGAATTTATATGTTGAACTAACGAATCAACTAAAATAGAATCGCTTACTAGTTCTATGTTTAAATTATTTTCTATACTAGATAAGAATTCTAACAATACCGAAAATAAATCAGTATTTCCTATCTCCTCTAAAACTGGAACAATATCATTTTCCTTTATGTAATTTTCATAAATAATTTTCTCATTTTTATTTATAGAAATATTTATTTCCTGCTCTAAATAATTTATAAAAGCATCCGTATATATACTTAATGATGAATCATTTTCATTGGTATACACATTATTACATCCCTTATCTATCCTATTAATCATTACATAAACATAGATAACATTTTCATAAAAAACATAATCTGTATAAGTGTATTTATATTTTTTCACAAATTTTTTTAATAAATCTACTACATCAGAAACACTATATTTTGTATTTAATTGAGTTAATATAATTCTTTGGAAATACCCCTCTCCAGTTATATTTTTTACAATTTTTCTTAGGAGGTCTATCATCATATATCGTAAATTTTCTTCATTGCATAGTAACTTTATACCTTTACTTCTCTTTGATTGCAATACTATGTTGTATTTAGTTAGTATTTCCTTTATTACTTCTATATCATTTAAAATAGTTACTCTACTTACATAAAATTTATCGGCTATATCAGACATAGTTATAAAATTTTCATCTCGTATAAGCATAAAAATAATAAATATTCGTCTCTCTTCCTTTGAAAATTTATAAGTATAAAAATCCATTTCATCCAAATACTCTTTTATTTTAACTACATCAAAATCCTCAGCTATAATTAAATTTCCATCTTCATTATATTCAATATTACTAAAACCCAATGATTTTAATAATTGATTAATCTCCTTTATATCATTTTGTAGTGTTTTTAAAGTAACATTGTATTTTTTAGATAATTTATCAACGTTATATGCTATTTTATGATTATTCATTATATAGTATAAAATATCTGTACTACGATTTCTCAATGTGCTCACCCCTGAATTTTATAATATAACCAAAGCTTTTCATATTATCCTTATTATAGCAATTATTTAATTTTTATTCTAGTTTCATTTAACATTAGAGTTGACTCTTCCCCTAGGTAAAATATTATACTTTAGATAAATAATATACGATTTACTTTCTGCAGGAGGTGGAAAATGCTATCTATCGGAGAATTTTCAAAAATATGTGGTGTATCACAAAAAACACTTAGATATTACGATGAAATCGGTTTAATAAAGCCAGATGAAATAAACCCAAAGAGTAATTACAGATATTATTCAATCGATCAATTAGAAAAAATGCTGTTTATAATTAGGCTAAAATCCTACAATTTCTCTCTAGATGAAATCAAGGAATTAATCGATTTAGAAAAATACGAACAAGAAGAAGCTTTAATTAAATCTCTAATAAAAAAACGAGATAAAATGGAGGAAAATATAAAGAAAATCGAATACAATATAAATCAAATAGAAAAGGATATTTCCAATTTACAAAATGGCGTTTCAATAATACCTGATCTAAATGATTCAGATATACAACTAGTAGAAACACAAACTCTAAATATAATTTCTATCAGAAAAATATTGACAGAGGACGACTATAAAAATGGATATATGCCTTATTTTAGTAAATTATACGAAAAAATAGCTAAAGAAAACTTAACCTTAATTGGAGAACCAATGGCAATTTACCATAGCCCTGATTACGATCCTCTCCACAACGACACAGAATTTGCACTAGCTGTCGAGGAATATGCAACTGGCACTCGCGATTTTCCTGGTTCATTGTGTGCTAAATCAACTTTAAATGGAAATTATTCTGGCTTAACAGAGATATACGCAAAATTGATGAAATGGATAGAAGAAAACGGATATAAAATAATAGCTCCACCTTATGAGGTTTATTTAAGCGACCCTTATACTACAGATCCAAATGAAAATATAACAGAGGTTTATTTTCCTATTAAGAAAAAAGCATAATTAAAAAAAATCCATCGAGGATATATATTTCCTCGGTGGATTTTATTTCATATTAAAAACTATATCTATTTCACTATACTTCTTATATGTCCTATCATATACAATGAACCTGCTGCGATTATAACTTCATCCTTTTCAGCATGGTCAAGTACATATTTTACAGCATCTTCTATTTTAGGTATAGCTACGACTTCTTTTCCGTATTTTTCTATTTTAGCCTTTAATTCTTCACAGCTTATCGCTCTGTCGCTGTCTGGAGTAGTTGTTACAACCTTTTGGAATTTATCCATTAATAGCTCTAAAACAGAATCTATATCTTTGTCTGCTAGCATTCCTATTAAGAAAGTTAATTTTTGTCCCTTGAAGTTCTTTTCTAGTGCTTTAGTTAATGATCTCGCACCATCTTCATTGTGAGCTCCGTCTATTATAAACACAGGATCGTCTTTGATTTTTTCTATTCTTCCTGGCCATTTAGTATCGTGGAAACCTTTCTTGATAGCTTCGTTGCTTAATTTAACATCTCTTTTATCTCTTATAGATTTTAATACTGTAAGAGCTAAAACAGCATTTAAAACTTGATGATCACCTATTAATTGAATTTCTATATCTTCAAATTTTTCACCGTCGATTACGCAGTCAAATATTTGAGATGATACATCAGATTTTTTAACGTTTATTGAATCAAAATCCACTTCTATATATTCTGAATTTTGTTCTTTGCAGACATCCTTTATAACTTGTGCAGCTTCATCATCTTGTTTGTAAGATACAGTTAATCCATTAGGTTTTATTATACCTGCTTTTTCGTAAGCTATTTTAGCTAGAGTATCGCCTAATACGCCTATATGATCTAAACTTAAAGAAACTATTACACTTGCAAGAGAATTCTTTATAACGTTAGTAGCATCGTATCTACCCCCTAGACCAACTTCCAAAGCTACATAATCAACCTTTTGTTCCCAATAATAGTAAAATGCCATCGCAGTTTCTATTTCGAACTCAGTTGGATAAGCAAATCCCTCTTTGACCATTTGTTCTATTTTATCCTTCATCATTGTTACTATTCTAGCAACATCTTCTTCTGGTATATTTTGTCCATTTATTCTTATTCTTTCTGTGAAAGTTTCTAAGTATGGAGAAGTATAAAGACCTACCTTATATCCTTCTGCTTGTAGTGAATTAGCAATAAATGAGCATACAGAACCCTTTCCATTAGTTCCTGCTACATGGATTATTTTTAATTTTTCTTGTGGATTTCCTAATAACTCAAGTAGTTTAAGTGAGTTTTCAAGTCCTAATCTAATCCCAAACTTATGAGATTGTTCTATGAATTTTAGTGATTCTTGGTAATTCAATTTTTGTATCGTTATTGAAAATATAAATTCTCAATAACTTCTCCTTTCTTGTATTAATATTATATATTGTAACTTACGTCTTATCTTATAATAATTCCGTATATATTACCATATTATATATTATAATATATTTCCAGTCTTTGGACAAAATATAGTGTATATAAATCTACATAAAAATTAATTTTTTCTGATAAAACATTTTCCTAATTATCATGTTTTAAATATTCCTCTAATGTCTCTGAATTCATATAAATTTTCTCAGCTACATCTTTTCCGACGTATCTTATATGCCAAGGCTCATAACTATAGCCTGTAACATCTTCTTTGTTTTCTGGGTAACGAAGTATAAATCCGTATTTATATGCATTATTGGCAAGCCACTGAGCTTCTATACTTGTTTTATCAAAACATCTAGATTGATTAGTTACATCAATAGCTAAACCAGTTTGATGCTCACTTTCACCTGGAGTCGCTACGTATTGATTTGTGTATTCTTGCCCCTTTTCTTTATAATATTTGTTATATATATTCGCCTGTGTTTGATATGATCTATATGCTGATGAGCCTATTAAAGTTATGTTATTTTGCTTTGCATTTCGAAATAATTTCTCTAAATAAATTGCAGCTTCCTGTTTCATGTATCTTTCTTCTTCTACTGAGCTATCCAAAAATACTATATTGGGTTTGACTAGATTTTGGGGCTTATAATCAGAACTTAGTGGATTATCTTTATTTACTAATACCAGATCTTCATCTTGATTCTTATTAAAAGTAGATTTATCATCTGTTAATCCTAAACGATTTTCGATATTTGTTATAAAATCAATACCACCTACAGCTATATCATTTAAAAATGAATTTTTTAGTATATCAATACAAAAAATCACTGCTATAATGACAATAAAAAATTTTATACACTTACTTAATTTTATTTTTCTTTTCATAGTATCATCTCCTTATATATAAGGTTAATCTTGAATTCTTAATTAATTTATAATTAGGCTTTAAATTTCCATAACACAAAACTTAAGATTATTTAAAATTATTTACATTTTTCCAAAATTTATAATACTATTTAAAGATATAAAAAGAGGATGCTCAATATACAAATATATCTCACATCCTCTTCGACCAAGAAATAATTTTAGCCCGTTAGGCCAGTTATTTAAATATAGTATTAAACTAACTCAACTATTTTATTTTAGCTTCTATATTTTCTAATCTTTCTAATACAGATTTAAGCATTTCTTCATATTTTTCTTTTTTAGCTTTTTCTTCGTTAACTAATTTTTCTGGAGCCTTAGATATGAATCCTTGGTTAGATAATTTTCCGTTAACTCTCTTGATTTCGCTTTCTATTTTAGCTTTTTCTTTATTTAATCTATCTAACTCTTTGTTGAAGTCTACTAATTCATCAAGTGGTATAAATATCTTAACTCCATCTATAACAACACTTACTGCATCTTCTGGTATATTGTCTTCGTTCATTTGGATTTGAACTTCTGAAGCAGATGCTAGAGTTACGAAGTAATCTTTACCAGCTTCTATAGCAGGTAATTTTTCTTCAGTTGGTATTATTATAACTTTAGCTTTCTTTGATGGTGGAACATCCATTTCTGCTCTTGCATTTCTTATATTTCTTATACCTTCCATAGTAAGTTCCATTTTAGCTTCTTCTTCAGCCATGTTATCTGATTCTTTGTAGTGTGGCCATTCAGATACCATTATACTTCCTTCTACTGTTGGTAGATAAGTGTATATTTCTTCTGTTATGAATGGCATATATGGGTGTAATAATTTTAAGATTGTTTCTAATACGTAAGTTAATACATATAGAACAGTTTTCTTAGCTTCTACATCATCACTGTATAATCTTGGTTTAACTATTTCTATATACCAGTCACAGAATTCTGACCAAGCGAAGTCGTGAACCTTAGTAGCAGCTACACCTAAATCGAAGTTATCCATATTATCTGTAACTTCTTTAACTACTTTATTAGCTCTAGATATTATCCATTTATCTGCTAATGTGAAGTTAGCTTCTACAGATTCTCTAGTTACACCTTTGATTAATTCTTCATCTATATTCATGAATATAAATCTTGATGCATTCCATAATTTATTTGCAAAGTTTCTAGCTGCTTCAACTCTTTCGAAGTAGAATCTCATGTCGTTTCCTGGAGAGTTTCCTGTGATTAACATGAATCTTAGAGCATCAGCACCGTATTCATCTATTACATCTAGTGGATTTATACCATTTCCTAGAGATTTACTCATTTTTCTACCTTGAGAGTCTCTAACTAATCCATGTATTAAAACATGATGGAATGGAGTTTCATCCATACAGAACATTGCTGAGAATGTCATTCTTACAACCCAGAAGAAGATTATATCGTATCCAGTAACTAATACATCTGTTGGATAATAGTATTTTAATTCTTCTGTATTGTGTGGCCAACCTAATGTTGAGAATGGCCATAAAGCTGAAGAGAACCAAGTATCTAGTACATCTTCATCTTGTTTAAAATGAGTACATCCACATTTTGGACATTTATCTGGAGCTTTAGTTGCAACAACTATTTCGCCACATTCTTGACAATAGTAAGCAGGTATTTGGTGACCCCACCATAATTGTCTAGATATACACCAGTCTCTTATGTTTTCTAGCCATTGTAGATAAGTTCCTGTTCCATATCTTTCTGGTACGAATTTTAAATCTCCATTTTTTAATATATCTATAGCAGGTTTTGCTAATTCATCCATTTTAACGAACCATTGTTCAGATAATCTTGGTTCTACTACTGTATGACATCTATAGCAAGTACCAACAGCATGTTTGTGAGGAACTATTTTTATTAAGAAGCCTTGTTCTTCTAGATCCTTAACAAGCTCTTTTCTACATTCGTATCTATCCATGCCTGCGTATTTTCCACAAAGATCGTTCATAGTACCGTCTTCATTCATTACGTTTATTTGTTCTAAGTTATGTCTTTGTCCAACACCGAAGTCGTTAGGGTCGTGAGCTGGTGTCATTTTAACTATACCAGTTCCAAATTCTTTATCAACATAATCATCTGCAACTATTGGAAGCTCTCTTCCTACTAATGGAAGTATCGCAACCTTACCTACTATGTCTTTGTATCTTTCGTCATCTGGGTTAACAGCTATACCACTATCACCTAGCATTGTTTCAGGTCTAGTTGTAGCTACTTCTAAATATTGGTCGCTGTCTTTTAAGAAATATTTAACATGATAGAAATTACCATCTTGTTCTTCATGTTCTACTTCTGCATCTGATAAAGTAGTTTTACAATCTGGACACCAGTTTATTATTCTGTTTCCTCTGTAGATATGTCCTTGTTCGTATAATTTTACGAAAAATTCTGTTACAGCTTCATTACAACCTTCGTCCATTGTAAATCTTTCTCTATCCCAGTCACAAGAAGAACCTAATTTTTTCATTTGTTCAACTATAACGCCACCGTACTCTTCTTTCCAGTCCATAGCTCTTTTTAGAAATTCTTCTCTTCCTATTTCGTATTTTGTCTTGCCTTCTTCTTTTTTGATTTTTTCAACAACCTTAACTTCAGTTGCTATAGAAGCATGGTCTGTTCCTGGTTGCCATAATGCTTCGTATCCATCCATACGTTTCCATCTAATAAGAACATCTTGTAGAGTATGGTCAAGTGCATGACCCATGTGAAGTTGTCCTGTTATATTAGGTGGAGGTAAAACTATACAGAATGGTTTTTTGTCTGGATTTGGGCTAGATTTGAAATAACCCTTATCAATCCATTCTTGATATAATCTTTGTTCAAAGTCTTTTGGATTATAAGTTTTTGATAAATTTGCTTTTGTCATTTTTGCCTCCTAAATTCTATTACATTGATTTGTAATTTCTCTATTATCTCACTTTTCATTTAAATTTAATCATTATTTGAATTTTTTGAATATATTATAAAATAAAAAAGAGCTTTCCATCCATCTAAGGACGAAAAGCTCGCGTTACCACCTTAATTCTAAGATATACATAAAATACATCTTAGCTCTTAATAAATTTAACGATCTTAACCGTCTAAACCTACTACTATTTCAGCTCAGCGACTCCAAAGCTACCTTCTGCAAATCCTATCTAAAAAAATCTTCCAGCATGTGATTTTTCTCTCTGTTAGCAGTATTTACATACTCCTCTTCTTCTCAGTCTTTACTTATATAATTATATGGATTAATTATTCTTTTATTATATATAATAAACTTTATTTTTGTCAATCCATATTTTTTATTTAATTACTAAAAATTTTAATATGTATGCGTCTAATATCTTCTACCCAATTTCTACCATAGTACCTTTTTTTGCATAAATTATTTTTTCGCAGATATTTGTTATATGATCTCCTATTCTCTCTAAATATCTTCCTACAAATAAAAGTCTGACTCCTTGGTTGATATTATTTTCTGGATCCTTATGCATTACTCTCAAAGAATCCTTTCGAATTGTATAATATAATTCATCCAGTTCTTTGTCCTTTAGCGCAATTTCATATGCCATTTTATCATCCTCTTCTAAAAAGGCTACCATTAAATCTTCAAGCATTTGTGTACACATTTCAGACATTTTTGGTATATCAATCAATTCCTTTATATGCTCATCATTTCCTATGGCAATAGTTTCCTTACATATGTTAACTGCGTAATCTCCTATTCTCTCCAGTTCAGTTGAAATATCAGACAAAACATATATATATCTTAAATCTTTAGTCATAGGGTGTTTTGATGCCATTAATTCTACACTTCTGTCTCTTATGTACTCTCTAAGTAAATCTATATCATCATCGCTTTCAACAACCTTTTTTGCTTGTTCTAAATTTTTAGAAACCATGCTATCAACAGACAATGATACAGCTTCCTTACATCTTACAATCATGCCTGAAGTATATTCTTTTAAAGTCTTTATACTTAAACCTATATCTTCATTTGCCATAATATACCGACTCCTTTGCTTTTGGATTAAAACTTTCATTAAAAATAGATTTTTAATCCTTGACAAGTATTTTTAAATTGTAATAACAATCTATTAATATAATTATAACTTATAATTATGTATTTTTGATATAAAAGTCGCATGTATAGAATAAAATTAACCTACTACATGCGACTTTTTATGGAAAATCAATGATATTCGATTATAATTCTTTTTCTAATTGGTCGACTAATTCTGCAAATACACTTAAAGCTTCATCTACTGATTCTTTTTTATGCATATCTACACCTGCTGCTTTTAGTTGATTTAATGGATAGTCAGAGCCTCCACTCTTTAGAAATTCCTTATATCTAGCAACTGCTGGCTCTCCTTCTTCAAGTATTTGTTTACTTAAAGCACTTGCAGCAGAAAATCCTGTTGCGTATTTATACACATAGAAATTAGTGTAGAAATGTGGAATTCTAGCCCATTCAAGTCCTATTTCTTCATCTACAACACAAGATTTACCGTAGTATTTTTCGTTTAATTTGTAGTATATATCTGTAAATCCTTCTGCTGTCAATGGTTCTCCACCTTCTACTGTTTCGTGAACTATCTTTTCGAACTCAGCAAACATAGTTTGTCTGTATACTGTAGTTCTAAATTGTTCTAAGTAGTAGTTCAATAAGTAGATTTTTTCTTCTTTTGAGTCTGATTTTTTAAGTAAGTAGTTTAT
>NZ_JBJDXL010000546.1:0-2125 GCF_051866655.1 Intestinibacter sp. | reverse complement strand
GCAGTATTACGGTGCAAAGCTTATTTCAAAAATGAAAATTTCCATATATACTTCGATAATAGCTATATTTATTTTAAGTGTTTTTTTATCCTTTATAGGTGTATTTACATCTGATTTTTTACTACAAATAATGAAGACGCCATCTAATATATTTGAAGATGCATCGAATTACTTGAAAATATATTTTTTAGGTCTCAGCTTTATGTTTTTATACAATATAATTACTTCGATTTTTAATGCTTTAGGTGAGTCTAAGATACCTATGTATTTTTTAATATTTTCGAGCTTTTTAAATATATTGCTTGATTTGATTTTCGTAGTTAGATTAAACAAAGGAGTTGTAGGTGTTGCAGTTGCCACACTTATTGCACAGGCTATATCGGCGTTTTTATCTATAGCGTATTTATTTTACAATTTAAAAAATTTCAAAGAGGATGATTTGAAAGAAGTAGATGAAATAAATCGAAAATTAGAGGTGTTTGATTTTGATATATTAAAAAATATGAGTAAAATAGCACTTCCATCTATATTTCAACAGTCATTTGTCTATGTTAGTATATTTTTAGTGCAGATAATAGTAAATACGTTTGGAGCTTCTGTAATCGCTGGATATACTATTGCTTCTAAAATAGATTCAATAACTATGATTCCATTAGCTTCTTTTGGAAATGCTGTCGGAACATTTACAGCACAGAATATAGGCGCAAATAAAGTCGATAGAGTAAAAGAAGGGCTAAGAAGTAGTTTAATTATAATAGCATTGATGAGCTTGATTATATTTTCTGTATTGTTTATTTTTGGACAAAATATAATAGGATTATTTCTAAATCAGGATCAAAGTTCTGAAGCTGTGAGTTTTGCTGTTAAATATTTACGCATACTTTCTGCGTTTTATATCGTCAAAGGCTTTATGAATGCTTACTGTGGCGTGCTAAAAGGAGCAGGTGATATATCTGTATTTGTATGGGCTACAATACTCAATTTTTTAACTCGACTTGTAATAGTTTACTTATTTTCAAATGCTGTAGGACCATCGATTATATATTACGGAGTACCTATAGGTTGGTTTGTAGGACTTTTGATAGGATTTTTAAGATATAAGAGTGAAAAATGGAAATATAAATCGATTGTTAAATAATTTTTTAACAATAAATTGTAACTTTTATTATATTAAATAATAAATTTAATATAATGTATAAAAATATGTTGAAAAATAAGATGATTTATCATACAATAAAATATATAAAAATCAGAAAACAAATAAAAAAGATAGAGGAGCGAAAATTAAGAGTATCAACGAGGAGTTAAGCGCGTTGAACCGTTGAGAAAGGAGTTTTTGCCGAAGAGTACGGCTGATGCTTTAAGGTCGTATATCTGGGGGAATACATAATATGTATTTCACTGTCACCATTTGGTGGAGGGCTATCATTTAAGGAACATTTTGTGAACTATAAACCTTAGGTGTAAGCCTGAGGTTTTTATTTTTTTAAACCTCAGAAAATACTTTTTTATTGGTAAAAATTTATGAGGGGGACAGATTATGTTAAAAGTCATTATACCGGTAATAGCACTACTTGCTATCATATTATGTAAAAAAATACCTAAAATAGGTGGAAATGTAAACGCAGGTCTACTTATTGCAGGTGCATTATCTTTAATATTAGGAGGAGTATTCAATCCAGTAGATTGGTTTGCAGCAGGGATTGACGGTGTCGATAAGCTGGCATGGGTAATATGCTTATCTATATTTGGTAGTATATACGCATCTACACAGGTTAAGCTTGGAACAATAGACACAATAATGGGATATTTAAAAGCAAGATTTGAAAAATACCCTAGAGTGTTGATTGTATGTATTATATTAGTATTAGTTTTAGCAGGTTCTCTATTAGGTGATGCAATAGCTGCTTCTACAGTAATAGGAGTTTTAACTATAGGGGTTTTAGCATCAATGGGAATAAGCGGAGAAAAAATAACTTGCCTTATAGTTATGGGTGCTTCAATGGGTTCTATAATGCCACCTATAAGTCAAGCTCTTGCCTTATCAGCTGCACTTACAGGAGCAGATGCTGATTCTGTTTTAAGATATGGATATATCACAGTTCCAATAATTGTAGTTTTAATG
>NZ_JBJDXL010000545.1:0-9527 GCF_051866655.1 Intestinibacter sp. | reverse complement strand
AACAACAGATTTGCAACCTCAGTATCCTCCCAAAACAACATAGAATATAAAAATGTAACCAATGCAGCTAAGAAATACACAACTGTCCAAACCAAACAAGTTGACGTAAATTTAGATAAAATCACTGTCTTTCTAGATAACCCCTTTGTAAGCATATTAATAAGTGTCCCTTTTGTGAGCTCGTTTGAAATTATCCCACTAAACATAATCACTAGTACGATAAGTCCCATTTGGTTTACATTTTTGAAAAACTGCATCCAAGAATCCATAATCGTAGGCTCTGGTAGGTTTATAGTGAAACCTTCCTCCATAAATGACTCTACAAGATATGGTGTAAATTTAGCTGTGATAGGATTCATAAACCCTAAAATTAAAAACACTATTACAAGTAAAAGTAATTTATATGTTTTTGCTAATTCGTAAATTTCCTTTTTAGTAAATGCTATATATGCTCTCATCTCACATCCTCCAAAAATAATCTCTCTAATGTAGGCTCTTGAAGTCTTATAGATATAGGACATAAATCCGTATCTATCAGTACCTTCATAATCTCTTTTTGGATTTTTACTATATTATTTGAATGAATAAAAATCGTATTTTCTGATTTTTCTAGAGAAGTTTCCATTTCCTTTATCTCAGAATTATTTCCGAATATATTTAAAAATTGTGCTAAATTATCGCCATTTTTAAATTCTATCTCTAGACAATCTACAATATTATCAGCTCTAATTTGAGATAACGCGCCACTTAGAGCTATTTTCCCATCCTTTAAAATCGCAATTTCATCGCAAATTCTCTCTACATCAGATAGTATATGTGTTGAAAATATTACTGTAGTCTTCTCCTTGACCTTTAATAAAATATCTAGAATTTCTTTTCTTCCTATTGGATCTAGAGCTGATGTAGGTTCATCGCATATCAATAGCTTAGGCTCATTTAGAAGTGCTTGAGCAATTCCCAGTCTCTGCTTCATCCCCCTTGAAAATTTGCCTATTCGTCTTTTTTTATGCTCCTTAAGACCTACTAGCTCTAAAAGCTCTTCAGTTTTTTCTTTTATCTCTTTATTATTCATACCAGTAATTTGACCACATAGCTTTAAATACTCGACTGGATTCATATATCCATAGTATTCTGGCACGTCTGGAAGATATCCTATAAATCTATTTGTTTTAGTTTCTCCATAGCTGACCTTCTCACCACAAACTGTTATAGTTCCACTGTCTGGCTTTAAAAATCCAAGTATCATCTTCATAGTAGTAGTTTTACCAGCACCATTTTCTCCTATAAATCCACAGATGGTGTTTTCACTTACTTTTAGATTCAGATCCTTTATTATATGATTTGAGCCAAATTTTTTAGATAACCCGTTGATTTCAAGTACATTCATTACTCTTCACCTCTACCAAATACAAAGTAGAATATAGGTCCTATAAATTGTACAAATAAAACTACTAACACCCATATTACTTTATTTCCAAATCTGTAATTTGGATGTCTAAGCACATGAACTAGTGCAGTTATAGCTAATATAAATTGTAATATAATAAGTGGTAATACTAATGGTAATTGATTCATAATGTTTGTTTCCTCCTAAAATTTAATATTTTTACTCACTTTCTAACGCCAATAAACAAGATTTAAATCTGTACTCTTCTTTTAAACTAGCAAAAACTGGATTGTCCTTTAAAGCACTTACTACACTTTGTTTTATTAATTTTTGGCTTCTAGGCGGATTTACTCCTAAATCCAAGTCTTTAAACCAAGCTTCTATTTTGTCAAAGTATTCATTTCCCTTTAGTTTAAAATTATATATACTTTTTACACATACCTTTGTATACATCTCTATCAAATCTAGAGCTTTTTCCTTTTCTCCATGTACTGCATAAGCCTGCGCTGTACTTAAGTATAAATTCACTGCTATATTTGAATGAAGCTCATCTAAATCAAACACTTTACAGATTTCAAACGCCTTTTCAAAAGTTTCCTCTACTACCTTTAAATCATTTGTATTCAAAACAATTCTTTGAACTGCATTTCCAACTAAACCTATTAAATGCTGATACATACAAATCTGTGCTACTTCATCTGCCTTATCTACGTTACCCAATAACTGGAAGCTAAGACCTATGAGCTCTGCATCCTGACCATATGATTCGATATCCTCTCCTAAAAGCTCTAAAATCTCAACTGGTTTATTCGCCATAGCTAGTGAAAGCGCCTCTAGGGAAACTATCTCCTTTATCAATTTTGGATCGTTGCTTTCTTCCTTTATTCTTATGCATAAATCTCTGGCTTTATCTAAAATTTCCTCTTTATTTTCAAATAGCATATGATGATTTAAGTAAAGCACCACCATTCGTTTTAAAAATTCAAAGCAAGAGTAGTATTTTTTAATGTATTTTTCACATTTTTCTAAGACCTCATCTGGTTTCTTTTCAGTAAACTCATCAGCCAAGCTATAGTAAATTTTTTTGATATCATCTTTTGTAAGCTGTGGTTCATACCCCATGAGTTCGTCTAATGATACATTGAACAATGTCGCCAATTGAGGAAGCAACAATATATCTGGATATGTTATGTTGTTCTCCCATTTTGATACTGATGATTTTGATACACCTATATAATTTGCAAGCTCATCTTGAGTGATGCCTTTATTTCTTCTGAAGTTAGTTATATTTTTACCTATGTTAATTTCATTCATTTTTATATCTCCTCTCTTTATACTTAAATTATATGCTGTAATTTTTATCTGAACAATGGAGCCAAAAGCTACTTTTGTAAAAAAAGTTTCCCAAACCGAAACTTAATTTTTTATAATATACAATATTAAGCTCTCAATAGCATAAATTTTCAAAATAATTTTTATATTTATTAAAAGAAATTTTGTATTGAAAAAAGAATTTCCATATGTTACCATAAAATTACAATTGAAATATATACAGGGGAGCTTTTGCTGAGATTGAATTTTTTTCTAAACCCTCCGAACCTGCCGGATAATGCCGCGAGGGAGTTTATATTTTTGTATTTATATACATTAATCTGAATCTTAATCGTACATTATTTGTACGATTTTTTTAATTGTATAAATTTTCTACATCAATTTATATAAATTATTATTTATATAAATTTCTCAGCTTGACTATTTAACTTTTCTAATTTTGATAAAACCTCCAAAGTATATAAAATTTCAATATTAAAATTTAACTAGTTAAAAATACTTGCAAGTAATTATATTTTGAAATCTAAATTTAAGGAGAAAAAAATATGAATTACACTACTCAAATGGATGCCGCAAGAAAAGGCATAATAACAGACGAAATGAAACAAGTAAGTGAATACGAAAACTTTGACATAAATGAATTAGTAGAATTAGTAGCTCAAGGAAAGGTTTGTATTCCTGCTAATAAAAACCACAAATGCTTAAAACCTTATGGTATAGGTAAAAAATTAAAAACTAAAATAAACGTAAACCTTGGAACTTCTAGGGATTGCCTAGATATGGACTTAGAAATGGAAAAGGTTATGAGTGCTGTAAATATGGGTGCTGAATCAATAATGGACTTAAGCTCATACGGCGACACTCAAAAATTCAGAAGAAAATTAACTGCTGAATGTCCTGCTATAATAGGAACAGTTCCTATATACGATGCTGTTGTTTACTACAACAAACCGCTTAGAACTATAACTGCAAGAGAATGGATAGATGTTGTCAGAATGCACGCTGAAGATGGCGTAGATTTTATGACTATTCATTGTGGTGTCAATAAACACACAGCAGAGAGATTCAAACAATCTAAACGTCTTACAAATATAGTATCTAGAGGTGGATCTATAATTTTCGCATGGATGGAATTAACAGGAAACGAAAACCCATTCTTTGAATACTACGACGAAATCCTAGATATCTGTAGAGAATACGACGTAACTATAAGCTTAGGAGATGCCTGCAGACCTGGAAGTATCCACGATGCTGGTGATATATCTCAAATAGAAGAGCTAGTAACTCTAGGCGAATTAACTAATCGCGCTTGGGAAAAAGACGTTCAAGTTATGATAGAAGGTCCTGGCCATATGCCACTTAATCAAATAAAGGCAAATATGGAAATCCAAGAAACTATATGTAACGGAGCACCTTTCTATGTATTAGGACCTCTTGTTACAGACGTCGCTCCAGGATACGACCATATTACAGCTGCTATAGGTGGAGCAATCGCAGCAACTTACGGAGCTTCTTTCCTATGCTATGTAACTCCTGCAGAACATCTTAGACTTCCTAACCTAGAAGACGTGAAGGAAGGTATAATAGCATCTAAAATAGCTGCTCATGCTGCCGATATTGCAAAGGGCGTAAAGGGAGCTGCCGATTGGGATAACCAAATGAGCCAAGCTAGACGTGACCTAGATTGGGAAAAAATGTTTGATTTAGCTATAGACAGTGAAAAAGCAAGACGCTACAGAGCAGAATCTAAGCCTGAAAACGAAGATACTTGTACTATGTGCGGTAAGATGTGCGCAGTTAGAAATATAAACAAGATCTTAAAAGGTGAAGATGTAGATATAATGGAATAAATTTTTATCCACGTAAATAAAGCCAAATGGGGGTCAAATCCTATTTGGCTTTTAATTTATTTATTTACAATCCTATTCTTTATTTCCTCCATACGCACATCTAGGTTTGCACTAATTTCTGCACATTCTAATAGCTCTTGTCTCAATAATTCAGCTTCTTCTTCTGGTATATTTTTTTTGTAGCTCAATTTATGATCTAAGCTCGCCCAGAAATCCATAGCTATAGTTCTAAGCTGCACTTCTACCCTCATATTTTTCTTTTCCTCTTTCAAAAATATAGGAATTTCTATAATTAAATGCAAGCTTCTATAACCATTAGGCTTTGGATTTTTTATGTAGTCCTTAACTTGAATCAATTTAACATCATCTTGTTGCAATAGACAATCTGCCAATAAATATATATCCTCTATAAAAGAGCATACTATTCTAACGCCTGCTACATCATTTAAATTATCTTCAATAGACCTAACTGTAAGCGGTAAATCTCTTTTAACTAATTTTTTTACTATACTTTCTGTAGATTTTAACCTAGTTTTTATTGTCTCTATTGGATTTCTATCGTATTCAAGAGAAAACTCTTGATTTAGTACTTTAAATTTTGTCTCTACCTCCATAATGGCACACTGATAATATGCCATTAATCTTTTTAAAGGCATCATATCCTCTTCTATTCGATCAAGCGCATTGTTATTTACTAATGTTTTTACAACTGGTCTTACTAATTTTTCCTTTAACATAATTTATATTAACCCCTATCACTAAATTTATTGACTTATCTAAAATAAATCCATAAAAAATTATTTTTATATTATATTTTTATTATACCACAATTTTATGTACTATATATTAAAACAAGGTATATGAATTCATATACCTTGCTTATAATTTATTATAATATTATACTATAAGTAATCCTTTATGCTCGGCAATTGAGATAACTGCCTCATTTCCAGAGTTAAATTCTATGTAATCCTCTTCTACTCCATCACTAAATATTACTCCATTTTCTGGCATTAAAGACTGTATTTTCAAAGAATTTGTTTTATCTATTTTCCCAAATACCATGGTATCTGATGTCCATTTGCTTGGATATGGCTCGCGAACTGTGTAGTATAGAAAATCTGAATTCCATCTAAATTCTTCCTTCTGTCTAAGCTCGACTTCTCTGCCTGAGCATCCTGTTGATATTTTTGATGCACCTGCTAAAATACTTTTAAACCATCCTGTAGAACCCAAACCTGTCGATACAATTATGCCACTTGAAGATTGACGTTCATTTTTGTCGTTTTGATTTAAAATATATTGTGCTGACACATGAGTTTTTTGACCTATAAATATATCGTTTACTCCTAGAAGAGATTGACCGTCGTTTAATGTTGCCTTTGCTAGAGTTATTTCTTTGAAGCTTCTATTATTGTTGAATACTTCCCTGACTATTAGCTCTACATCGTCTGGTTTAAAAGGAAGCAGTACACCGTCAAATCTCATCGGATCGGGATTTACACCTATTAGAGGTTGACCGTCTAGATATTTCAAAGTATTTGCAACTAATCCATCTTGTCCTACTGCGACTACTACATCGTCTTTTGCGAAAATATAGTTTGAAATGTAATCTCTATCTAAGACTTGTACACGAGCTATTTTTTGTAATTCAGATGTTATTTTAGCTAAAGTCTCCTTGTACCTTTTATCCTCTAACTTATAGTCTGTAAAATCTCCCCCTGAATGCTCTATTATAAATTTGACTTGCCCTTCTGTGTTGTATTTGTGGATTAAATTTTCAAGTCTAGTTTTTCTCTTTACTAGAACGATTTTTTTATTGTCGTTTCTCATGTATCTGCCCTCCTACAATTTTTTAATGCTAATTTCTGCCCTTCATCAAGCTTTGAAGTAAATCTGGAGAAATATTAAGCTCACCTATTTTATCTGCTTTATTTGCAAGCTGTTGGAATGCTCCTGCTATTAATTTTTCAGGTTCCATATTTATAGTAGCCAAAGCTTGTATGACGTTTGGATCCATTTCGTTGAACACCTTCATCATCGCAGCAAATTGATAAGCCTTTGAGTCTGCCTCTTCTCTTGCATTTTCTACTGAAAGCTTGATAAATTCCTTTCTCTTTTCTTCAAGCTTAGTTTGGTATCCAAGCTCCTCGTCCTTCATTTTATTTTCTTTTTCCATTTTTAGTCGTTTTGATTCTAGTTGTGATTCTTGGATTTGTTTTCTCTTTTCTTCTATTGCTATTTCTGTGTTAAGCTCATTTTCCTTGACGATGCGCTCTTGCTCTATTGATGAATTTCTTCTTTCGTAAATCGCCTCGTCTGCCTTTTTCAAAATTTCTTCTCTTGCTGTTGCTTCTAGAGCCCTCGCTGTCTCTTTATTTGGACTTATCGCTAAAATTGAAAATCCAATTATCTCTATACCAAGATTTAAAACCTCTTTACTGTCAATTAAAGCTTCTCTTATTAAATTAGCTAGGCTTTCACTAGATTTTATTGCTTCCTTTAGAGGCATATTTTCTATGCTTTTCTTAGTTAAAACCTTAGTTATATTTACTAATCTTTGAGGTATTTTCTTGTAATCCTCAGTTACATATTTTTTCTTTTTCATATCGTATGTATAGTCTAAAATTTCTGATACTCTCTTATAATCTGCTATTTTATAAGTTATTTGACCTTGAACACTTACTGTTTGATAGTCATTTGTAATCTCTTGGAATATAAATGGAACATCTGCACTTGATGTTGGAATCACAACAACTGAAGTATTTGGTACATAGTAGATAAAAGATAGCCCCTTTCCTTCTTTTACTATTTTTCCTTTTTTATACTTAAAAACATACTCACTTGGTAAAAATTTGATAGATTTAAAGTTTAACATTTTTTATTCCTCCTTCGTTTTTCTTAGTCGTATTTTGTTACTAAGTAATATTAAAAAAATATTTATTATTTTAGGTGATAAATTAAAAACTTTTATTTACCACCTATTTTTAGCTTTTTAAAACTTTGGACTCCAATCTGGATTAAATTTATAGTACTTAGATGGACGGTGCCCCTTTTCCTTTGATACTAAATCAGTTTCTATGACCATGTCCTTTATCTTTCTCCAAAGCTCCATTCTGGTGAACTTTCTATCTAGTATCAATTCATATATCGATTGAATTTCAGCCCTTGTAAAATACTCTCCTACTAAATTAAATGCTATCGGCGTGTACTCTATTTTATTTTTTAATCTATTCAACGCATCCACTAAAATTCTGTAATGATCAAATGCCAGTTTTTCTTGAGTCAAAGCTTGTGGGTTTACTACTACTTCCTTTAGCTCTGTCACACCTCTTCTTATACATTTTTCTGTAACTTCATAGGATATATTTATCTCTTCATCCTCACTTGTAAGCTTAAGTAACCACTTAGATTCATTTTCCTTATCGCATTCAATATTTTCTCTTTTTATACTAAACCATCTGATGTCGTCGGCATCTCTTCCTACCTTAGGCTTTAAATTTTCATTTGGTATAAGCGCCATATGTGCTACTGATAAAACTCTAGTTCTAGGGTCGCGTGCTATGTCTCCATATGTATATAACTGTTCAAAGTATATATTTGACATATTAGCTTCCTCTCTTATCATTCTATCAACTGCATCATCTAGTGATTCATCTATTTGAACAAATCCTCCAGGAAATGCCCAGCTACCTAGAAAAGGATGTGCATTTCTCTTTATAAGTAAAATTTTAAGCTCCTTTTCGTCTAGCTTTCTGATGTCTTCATTTACTTTATTGGTTACTGTGAAAACAAGTGTATCGACTGTAACAGAAGGTCTCTCGTAGTCATTTAAATTGTATTGACTTAGAAACTGCTCCTCTGTTAGTATATTTAAATCCTGATTCAATCTATCACCTTCTTTTTCTTAGTTTCTTTTTGTTACTAAGTTTTATTAATTAAATAATAGTCTCTTTTTTAATAAAAGTCAACTGCTTTTTTGAAATTTTTTATTAATCTAAAAAAAGATCATACATATGTAGCATGATCTTTTTATACTTACTATAATTTATCAACTTTTTATTTTAAACTTATCGATTCTAGCCATCTATCAACTTCTTCCTGCTCTGTAACAGCTACATCACTTCTCGAGATGACTAGAGCATCATGAATTACAGTTGCATCTTTTTGTAAATCTGCAATTGTATTGTCTGTATTTGATAATCGACTTCCTCCATGAGTGCAAAATAGAACTATAGTCTTGCCACTAAGGTCATATTCTTCTAAAAATGTATATAGTGGCATCGGTAAATCTCCCCACCAAATAGGATATCCTATAAATATAATGTCATAGCTATCCATATTTTCTACTTTTGAAGAAAGCTCTGGTCTTGCATTTTCTTCTTGTTCTTCAGCTGCTTCATCAACTAATGGATCATGCTCCTTAGAATATTGTTTTTCTGTTTCTATCTCAAATAAAGTTCCACCTATTGAATTTTGTATCATCTTGGCTATATGTTCTGTACTTCCGACAACTGTATCTTCTGTTTTAACTATACTGGCAGACGAAACAGTATCAGAATCATCATCTACAGCTTCAGGTAGAGTAAAATATGCAATTAAAACATTGCTTCCTGAGCTATTTACTTTATTTTCATTAGAAGCATTATTATTTTCAGAAGTATTTTCTGATGATTGATCTGTTGAATTTGCAACTGTAGAAGAATCATTTTGGCTACTATCATTATTCGTTATTTGATTACATGCGACTAACGAAAATGTCACCAATAAAATCGCAGTAATTAATAATATTTTTTTCATATAATTATACTCCTAGTCTACTCTCTAATAAAATTAGTAAATGTAATTGCTTCTTTTTCTGGATAAGATACTCCCGCTTTTATCCCTGCTTCCTTACATTTTAGGAAGAACGCCATATTTTTTGCAAGAATCCTCATAACCTGCATACCTTCTTCGTC
>NZ_JBJDXL010000544.1:0-2142 GCF_051866655.1 Intestinibacter sp. | reverse complement strand
AATTTGAATACTTTTTATATAAATAGTATAATAAAGCTTATTAAAACTAAAATTTTTGGAAATAATACATATAAAGGTAAATTAAGATAATAAAAAAGGGTGAAAATTATGAGTTTAGATGATAAATTAAAAAGAATAGATGTATATAAATCTGAATTAGATAAAAAGAGACCATTTGAAGGACATTTACTAGATCAAATAAAAAAATACTATAAAGTAGGCTTGACATATACTTCAAATGCAATAGAAGGTAATACACTTACAGAAAGTGAGACCAAAGTTTTACTAGAGGATGGATTAACTGTAGGTGGAAAGCCATTTAAAGATTTTTTAGAAGCAGAAGGTCATGCTAAAGCATATGATTATATGTTTTCCATAATAAATTCAAATGAAATCACAGAAGATGACATATTGAGAATGCACTATTTATTCTACAATTCAATAGATCCTGATAATGCAGGTAAATATAGGACTGTAGATGTTCTTATAACTGGTTCAAATTATCCAGTTTGCCCTGTAGAAGAAATTCAAAATGAAATGAAAAAATTATGTAAATGGATAGCGGAAAATAGAGATAAATACCATCCAGTAGTTTTTGGGGCTTTACTTCATAAAGAATTAGTATTTATACATCCATTTATAGATGGAAATGGCAGAATTTCAAGACTTATTATGAATTTAGCATTAATTCAAAAGGGATATATGATTGCTATAATTCCACCGATTCTAAGACAAGAATATATAAATTGCTTAGAGCTAGCTCATAAAAATGATAGTAAGTTCGTTGAATTTATAGCAGATAGAGTTATTGAAACTGAAAAAGATAATATGAGACTTTTAAATGTAGAGATACCTAAAATATAAATGATAAATAAGGCACTAGCTTTAACGAGCTAATGCTTTTTTTATTTTTTCATGCTATATAAAAAATTATATTGCATAATTTGATATTTATATTAGATAATTTAGTATATATAAATTATACGAGGAGGGTAGATTTATGAGAGATGTAGTAAGATTGAGCAGATACTTATGTCGTGTTTTGAGACACCACCCAGAGGAAATAGATTTAAAAGTAGACGACAGGGGATGGGCAAATACAACAGAGCTTATAGAAAAAGTAAATACTAAGAAAAAAATAGATATGGAAACTCTAGAATATATAGTGGAAAATGATCAAAAGGGAAGATACAGCTTTAACGAAGATAAGACGAAAATCCGCGTCAATTACGGTCACTCAATACCAGTAAATCCTGATTATGAAATTGCTTCACCAGAAACTATTTTATATCACGGGACTGCCACTAGATTTTTAGATAGTATATTCAAAAAAGGGATACTTAGCAAAGGTAGAAACCTAGTTCATCTATCTAAGGATATAGAGACAGCTCAAATCGTAGGTGCAAGACATGGCGAGCCTATAGTTTTAGAAATAGATACTAAGGGCATGGAGCAAGACGGATATAAATTCTATAAATCTGTAAATGGAATATGGCTTACAGATAAAGTTCCTGTAAAGTACATATCAATAGCCGAAAAAAATACAGAAATTTAACTTACAGCCTTTAAAATATAGAAAAAAACACACAATTATGTAATAATATAAATTAGAAAAATATATAGAGAGTTGGGAGATAAAATGGCAGGTGGAATAAAAGAAGAAAATCTAAGTTTGGCATTGAGATATATAGTCGACAATTTTGGAAAAAATACTCTTTTAAATGCCCAAAAAGTTGAGTCTATATTATCTGATTTGATTCCTAAAGAGCCGACAGAGAAGAACTGGGCCGTAGATGCAATTAATTTAGGAATAGTGAAAATTTTATTAGATGAAAATATTGTAGATGATAAAGGTAGACAAGATGCTATAAAAAAGGCACAGGATGTATTTAAAAGACAGTACGTTGCAGAATTGAGAATGGACTATATTCTAGACAATTTATTGTATGCTTTAGGATGGAGCAATGTAAAGGTAGAGGGTTTAAAAGAATACGAGTTAAAGAGAAAAAGTAAGCCAGTGAAAAAGCTTCAATTAAAAAAGGAAGAAAAGAAATACGAAACTCCAATAAGTAAACCTACTGTAGATACTAAAAAGGTCAAAGAAAATGTGGAAAAGGATAATTTAAAAAAGAGCAATAACGA
>NZ_JBJDXL010000543.1:1444-9539 GCF_051866655.1 Intestinibacter sp. | reverse complement strand
ATTTAGATCTTTAAATAAAATTCTGTCGCCAAAGCCCATAGACATATCTTTTATCTGAATTACGTCGTTACCACTTACCACAGAAGGATCAAAGGATATTTTAGCTTTTTTTCTGTATAGCTCTGGTTTATCAAGAACTTCTACTTTATCAAGAGCTTTTTCCTTACTTCTGGCTCTTTTCAAGTGTTTTTCGCGACCGTAAGCCTTAAGTCTTTCTATTGATTCCTCTTGTTTTTTGATTTCCTTTTGTTGGTCTTCGTATTTTTTAATTTCTAATTCCTTCTCTACCTTTGATAATTCTATGAAGGCAGAGTAGTTACCATTATATGCTTTAAGCTTTTTATTGTAGATTTCAAAAGTTCTATTTACCACTTGATCTAGAAAATATCTATCATGGGAAATAAGCATAACAGTACCCTTGTATTGCTTTAAGAAGAACTCCAACCACTCGATAGCTTCAGAATCTAGATGGTTGGTAGGTTCGTCTAGAAGTAATAAAGTAGGCTTTTTAAGAAGTAGCTTACCTAAAAGAACTCTAGTTTTTTCTCCCCCAGATAAAACGTTGACCTGTTTGTCAAAATCATCTTCTTTAAATCCTAGACCGATAAGAACTCCCTTAGCTTCAGACTTGTACCCGTAGCCGTTATTAGCCGCAAATGATTCCATTTTATGTGAATATTCATCCATTAATTTATTTAGGATTTTAGAGTCTGGCTTGCTTCCTTCCTCTGCTATTTTAACCTCAAGCTCCCTTAAATTTTCTTCCATTTCTATAAGAGGTTTAAATACTTCTAAAACCTCCTCTAATATAGTGTTTTCCGAATAAAAGTTGGTATTTTGTTCCAAGTAACCAATTTCACAATCTTTAGAAGTGTAAATTTCACCACTATCATACCCGTACTCATTGGAAATAATTTTAAATAAAGTTGTTTTTCCAGTACCATTTACACCGATGATACCGACTTTGTCACCCTCGTTTATAGTAAAACTAATATCTTCAAGGATTGAATCTACACCAAAACTTTTATTCAAATTATTACAAGATAAAATGATCATCAGTTTTAAACCTTTCCTTTCTTTTTAATTTTTTTTAAAATTTATTTATATAATTTATAATTTAATAACTAAAGTTTATCTGCTTAAACTATCTAAAATTATAAACTTTTGATATAATATAATCAAGGATATATAAAACTATTTAAAAAATATGGTATTATTTAATGGTTGTGGTATTATTTAATTATATTATGATAAAAATATTGAATGAAAGAGGTGAGATGATGGCAAGCAAGAATATATCAATGGCAGTTATCAGAAGATTACCAAAATATTACAGATATCTTGGGGACCTACTTGATAACGATGTGCAGAGAATTTCTTCAAAGGAATTAAGTGATATAATAGGGTTTACAGCATCACAAATAAGACAAGACTTAAACAATTTCGGCGGATTTGGACAACAAGGGTATGGATACAATATAGAGGCTCTTCACACAGAAATCGGAAAAATTCTAGGGCTAGACAGACCATACAATGCAATTCTAATAGGAGCAGGGAACTTAGGGCAGGCTATAGCTAATTATTCAGGATTTAGAAAAGCAGGATTTGAAATAAAAGCGTTATTTGATGCTAATCCTAAAATTATAGGATTAAAAATAAGAGATTTTGAAATTTTAGACTCGGACGATATAGAATCTTTTGTAAAAGCTAACAATATAGATATAGCTATTTTATGTGTACCTAAAAATGGTGCTCAAGAATTAGCTGATAGATTAGTTAGCTCTGGAATAAAGGGTATTTGGAACTTTGCTCCAATGGATTTAGATGTACCTTCAAGTATTATAGTTGAAAATGTAAATTTGACAGAAAGCCTATTTACTTTATCATATCTTATGAAAGAAGATTAAATCGGGATTTATATAAATTGAAAAACTGTTGCATAAGTTTAATGGAATTAACTTATGTAGCAGTTCTTTTTTTATGTTAAAGTTTATTTTAATAAAATACAATAGATTAACTTTATTATATTTTGAGAATAATATATAATATAAAGTGAAAAAATCACATATTATTATAAATAAAGAGGTGATAAGTTGTATGTTACTTAGATTTAATGTGAAAAATTTTCTTTCATTTGATGATAATACAGAGTTAAGTATGTTTTCTGGTAAAGTGCGACAAAAAGAGAATCATTTGATTAAGACCAATAAAGCTAATTTATTAAAATTTGCTGCTGTTTATGGTGCTAATGCATCAGGTAAGTCTAATTTAATAAAAGCTATGTTTTATTCAAGAGATATTATTTTAAAAAGCATTAAAGATATTCCGAGAGAATCATTTTTTAAAGGTAATCCTCAAAATAAATATAAGAATACGAGTTTTGAATATGAAATATTGATAGATAATAAATATTATGCTTATGGATTTAATGTAATAATATCTAAAAAGGAAATAACTGGGGAATGGTTATATGATATAAGTAATAATAAAGAAAAATTAATATTTGAAAGAAATCTTGAAAATAATGAATTTAAACATGGTATGAAGTTTAAAGATATTAATAATAAAACTAGATTTGATGTATATTTTGAAGATAGTAAGTTAAATAATAAAACTTTATTTTTAAATGAAATAAATAGAAGTAAGAATATATTATATCAAAATAATAATGAATTTATGATTTTTAGAAAAATTTATAAATGGTTTTATGATACTTTAGATATTAATTTTGCATCTGCACCGATAACAAATTTTCAATATATGTTAAGTGATGATATGAATTTTAATGAAAATATTGTGAAAACATTAAATTTATTCGGAACAGGTATAACAAATTTTAATTTGATTGAATCTGATATTGATGAAGTAAGAAGAGATCTACCTAGAATACTGTTAGAAGATGTAAAAGAAAAGTTATTAAATGGATTAGCTACAACTATAAACATTAGGGGAAATGAGCAATTTTACGAAATAACTTTGGATGAAAATAAAAATTTAAAAATAAAGGTTTTAGCTTTTAAACATGAAAATCAAGAAATGGATTTTTATTTATCTGAAGAATCTGATGGAACTAGAAGGCTTATGGATTTAATTGAGATATTATTAAACTCTGAAGATAAAGTCTTTGTTATAGATGAAATAGATAGGAGTTTACATCCTAACTTAACTTATAAATTTATAGAATTATTTTTAGAAATAGCTGAACAAAAGAATGTTCAACTTATAGTCACTACTCATGAGGATGCAATATTGGATTTAGAATTATTGAGAAGAGATGAAGTTTGGTTTGCCGAAAAAGATAATAAAGGTAAAACAGAATTATATTCTTTAGAAGATTTTGGACCTAGATTTGATAAAAAAATCTTAAAAGCTTATTTAGAGGGTAGATATGGAGCGATACCTCATTTTAAAAAGTTTAATATAGAAGAATTTAAAAATTTATATTAATTAAAATACAAAATGACATAGGAGAATAAAGGAATGAGTTTACGACAACAAAAGAGAATTGGCGTTAGAAGTAATTCCAGGCAGAGAAAATATAAGAAAAAGATTATAAATATAAAAGCCAAATGGAAGTATATAAATCCATTTGGCTTTTTCAGTTAATTATTTCCGTTATTATTCAGCGCATGGAGCTTCCACAGGACATACATCAGCACAAGATCCACATTCTATACAAGAATCTGCATTTATTTCATATTTGTCGTCTCCAGCTGATATACATTCTACAGGGCATTCTGATTCGCATGCACCACAGCTTATACAAGCATCACCTATTACGTAAGCCATATTTTTCTCCTTATCGATGTCGTATTTTAAAATTAAAATCCAGGAAAAAAACTATCCAAAGTGGAAACTTCAGATAGTTTCTTGGTTATTAGCCTTCTACTATAGCATCGTTTGGACAAGCATCAGCACAAGAACCGCAATCTAAACATTCGTCAGCGTTTATACTGTATTTGTCATCTCCTGCAGTTATAGCGTCGTTTGGACATTCATCAGCACATGAACCACAAGCTACACAATCGTCAGTTATTTTATAAGCCATACTAAAAGCCTCCTTTTGAATTTTTAATTTCACTTATATTATAGCAAAATTTACAATATATCACAATAATAATTTAAATTGAAATAGTATTAAAAAATAAAATAAAAATTTAACAAAGAAATGTTTAAAAAAGGGAAAAAATGGTATATATAAATTGAGTGAAATAAATGTTATGAAATAAAAATCTATTTCATATTTATGAGATAGGGAAAATAATTAAAGATTTATTATAAAAATAATTAATAGGGGGAAGAAAAATATGAATTGTAATAGTTGTAAAATGTGTGAAAGTGCAGATAAAAGATTAGAAAGCTTCGTAGCATCAAAGGCTGGAGAATTTGAAACAGCATTCCAAAGAACTATAGATCAAAAAGTAAAATGTGGATTCGGTCTTCAAGGTGTTTGCTGTAGACTATGCTCAAACGGACCTTGTAGAGTTACTCCAAAATCACCAAGAGGAATATGTGGAGCAGATGCAGATACAATAGTTGCAAGAAACTTCCTAAGAGCGGTATCAGCAGGGGCAGCTTGTTATCTACACGTTGTTGAAAATACAGCTCTAAACGTAAAACATGTTGGTGAAAATAACGGCGTTATAAAAAGCCAAAAAGCATTAGATATATTAGGAGAAGAATTAGGAATATTCGACGACGATCCACATAAGAGATGTGTAAAAATAGCTGAAGCAATATTAGCAGATTTATACAAACCAAGATACGAAAAAATGGAATTAGTTGAAAAACTAGCATATCCAAAGAGAGTTGAAAAATGGAAAGAACTAGGAATCATGCCTGGTGGAGCTAAATCAGAAGTATTCGACGGATGTGTAAAATCTTCTACAAACTTAAACTCAGACCCAGTTGATATGTTAATGAACTGCTTATCATTAGGTATAGCTACTGGTTTATATGGATTAACTTTAACTAACCTATTAAACGATATAGTTTTAGGAGATCCTATCATAAGAATGGCACCAGTTGGATTCAGAGTAATAGATGAAGACTACATAAACATAATGGTAACTGGACATCAACATTCAACATTTGCAAGCTTCCAAGAAAAATTAAAAGACCCAGCAGTAGTAAAAATAGCTCAAGAAGCAGGAGCTAAGGGATTAAAATTAGTAGGATGTACATGTGTAGGTCAAGATTTACAATTAAGAGGAGAACACTATAAAGAAGTATTTGAAGGACACGCTGGAAACAACTACACAAGTGAAGCAGTATTAGCTACAGGAGCTATAGACATGGTAGTTTCAGAATTCAACTGTACATTACCAGGATTAGAACCAATAGCTGACAAACTACAAGTTAAGATGATATGCTTAGACGATGTTGCTAAGAAGAAAAATGCAGAATTAATCCAATTAGATAGAGATAAATTCGATGAAATAGATGCTAAATTAATAGACGAAGCAGTAAAAGCTTACAAAGCAAGAAGAGGAAACGTAACTATAGATATACCTAAAGATCACGGTTATGCAGAATCTCTAACTGGTGTAAGTGAAAAGAACCTAAAAGAATTCTTAGGTGGAACTTGGAAACCATTAATAGACTTAATAGCTGACGGAACTATCAAGGGTGTAGTTGGTGTAGTAGGATGCTCTAACATGACTGCAGGTGGACATGATGTTCATACAGTAGAATTAGTTAAAGAATTAATCAAAAAAGACATCTTAGTATTATCAGCTGGATGTTCAACAGGTGGACTTGAAAACGTAGGATTAATGTCTCCAGGAGCAGAAGAATTAGCAGGAGAAAACCTAAAAGCAGTATGTAAGAAATTAAATATACCACCAGTACTAAACTTTGGTCCATGTCTAGCAATAGGTAGAATAGAAATAGTTGTAAGTGAATTAGCTGCAGCATTAGGCGTAGATATACCACAATTACCAGTAGCTCTTTCTGCACCACAATGGTTAGAAGAACAAGCATTAGCTGATGGAGCATTCGGTTTAGCTTTAGGTTTACCACTTCACTTAGCTTTACCACCATTCGTAACAGGTGGACCATTAGTAGCTCAAGTTTTAACTGAAGGATTAAAAGACATCACTGGAGGTAGTGTAATAATAAATCCAGATCCAGTGGCTTCAGCAGAAATATTAGAAGCAGAAATAATGGATAGAAGAAAAGGCTTAGGCTTAAAATAATTAATTTTTAAGGATGTGGGAAATATGCGCAGAATAATAATTAATAAAGATTTATGCACAGGCTGTAAAAGTTGTGTAGTAGCATGCATGACTAGAAGCTGTGGCGAAAAACATAAATTCGATAGCTTTATTGATGTTAATAAAGATAAATATTTCATAGATTTACAAAGTATAGATACAGAAAGCAGAAATCATATAGAACTAGATGGCTCAGGCCATCCAGTTCCACTAACTTGCAGACACTGTGACGAACCAGAATGCGTTCTTACATGTATGAGTGGAGCTATGTCAAAGGATCCTGAAACAGGAATAGTTTCATATGACAAGGAAAAATGTGGTTCATGTTATATGTGTGTCATGAGTTGCCCATATGGAATACTAAAACCAGACGACAGAACTAAGCAAGAAATCGTAAAATGTGATTTATGCCAAGGAGAAGAAATTCCTCTATGTGTATATAACTGCCCAAGTGGTGCATTAGAATTACAAGAGGAGGAAGATTAATATGATAGATAAATTAAAGAATATTCTAGGAATTGGTAAAAAAGCAGATACATCTACTAACGAAATCGAAGTTCCAGCATCTAAAATAGGACCAAAAACTTATGTAATAATAGGTGCAAGTGCTGCCGGCGTAGATGCAGTGAAAACTCTTAGAAAATTAGACAAAAACGTAAATATAGTAGTTATATCAAAGGATGAAAATATATATTCTCGTTGTATGCTACACCATGTAATATCAGAACATAGAACAGTAGAAGGAATTAACTTCGTAGACGCTGATTTCATGGAAAAGAACAATGCAGCTTGGATAAAAAAAGCAACAGTAACATCAATAGATACAGAAAATAAGGCTGTAAAATACGAAAAGGATGGAAAAACTGAAGAACAAAAATACGATAAATTATTAATAGCATCTGGAGCAAATGCAGCAATTCCTCCTATCAAAAACATAAGAGAAGGAAAAAACATCTACCCTCTTAGAAACATAGAAGATGCTATAGCAATCAGAGAAAAAGCAAAACACTGCAAGAAGGTTGCTATAATAGGTGGAGGTTTAGTTGGTATAGATGCACTATCAGGATTATTAGAAATAGATGGCATAGAAGAAATTTCTATAATGATGATGGAAAATCGTATATTAGACAAACAATTAGATGAAAAAGCAGCAAGTGTTTACGCAGATAAATTCAAAGCAAAAGGTGTAAATATAATTACATCATGCAACATAGGAGAAGTTTTCCTAGATGAAGAAGGCAACGTATCTGGCGTAAATGTAAATGGAGAAAAACTAGACTGCGAATTATTAATAGTTTCAACTGGTGTAAAACCTAACATAGCCTTAATAGAAGGCTCAGGAATAGAAGCTGGAAGAGGAATCATAATAAACGACAAATGCGAAACAAACGTAAAAGACGTTTATGCAGCAGGCGACGTAACAGGAACAGGAATCTGGCCACTAGCTACAAAACAAGGTATAGTTGCAGCAAGCAACATGGCAGGCGTAGAAAAATTCCTAACTGATAGATTCGAATTCAAAAACACTATGAACTTCATGGGAATACCAACAGTTTCTCTAGGATTTACTACACCAGCAGATGACAGCTACGATGTAGTGACATATGAATATGGAGACACTTACAAGAAGGCTGTTATAAAGGACGATGTTCTTACAGGCTTTATAGTTCAAGGCGATATATCTTACGCTGGACCATATGCACAGCTTGTTAAGAATAAAGTTAAGGTTGAAAATTTAGCAGAAAAAGTATTTGATCTTGGATATTCTGATTTCTTCAGCATTAAGGAAGATGGACAATTTGAGTGGAATGTATAGGCTCTGCGGGTTAAATTATTTTTTTAATAAATAGAATGGGAAAAGTATCTGGGCTTTGGCTAGG
>NZ_JBJDXL010000543.1:0-1344 GCF_051866655.1 Intestinibacter sp. | reverse complement strand
TTTGGGTGTAAGCTGTATAATAAGACTACTGCAGATAATGGAGTTACTAGATATAATTTGGTTTGGATGAGTAGTAAATAGAAGTAGAATTTAACAAGCACCTTGGCAGTTTCGCTGAGGTGCTTGTTTTGGTTTTATATTAAAAAGATTTATTTTTTAAAAAGTCTAGACAAGAAACCTTTCTTCTTAGGAGCTTCTTCTTTCTTATCAGGTTTATTTGTTTCGTCATTTGATTTATTTTCAGCGGCTTCTACAATTTTTATATTAAAACAATCATAGACAGAATTGAGTATTTCTATATTTTCTTTAAACTTAGATAGATCAACTTGGGCTGCGTTTGTCACTATGATATTGTAGTCCATAATTTTAGATTTATTTTTTAAATAGATTTGGCTCTTGTATAATCCTTCAAGACCACCTTGGATACATAGCGAAATACAATTATTAAAAGCAGGTTCGTAATTTACCTGTATAATAAAAGCCACCTCGCCATCTGTTTTAGGTGCGGGCATAGTATGTGGAACATGTGATTTTCCAACAGATTTGGCGATTGATACCTTTTCTACGACTCTTTGCTCTGGTGTTAATTTAGTCCATTTTTCTGTAAAGCTAGGATTGGTATGCAATTGAGCTAGAACATTGGCGTTGTGTATTTCATTGATTGCATTTTCTCTTATTAAAAATAATTGCATTTGTTTTTCATTATTTCCTTCCAGTCTGTTGTATAAGCTGTTGAAATATTCCATTACATTTCCTCCCTTGTAAATTTTATTTATTTTAGATGTTAGATGAATGATTATATTAGGAAATCTAATATATATCCTACTTTAATTGTAGCAGAATTTTGAACATGAAGGAAAATTGTGTCTAAAAATCTAATTAATAAGTAAATATATTTACGAGGGAGGGGATTTTGTGCAAAAGGTACTTTATGGATTTTCTCAAGAGGCAGCCTGCGAGATGGGATTGGATATTGTGGATTTGCTGCTTTTAAGATGGTTTGTTAGATTTAGTGAATCAGGAAACATGGTGAAAAAAGAAATAGCTGGAGAGACATACTATTGGGTCAACTACAGTGGGGTTTGCGATAATTATCCAATTTTGAACGTACAAAAAACTGTGATATATAGACATTTTAAGAAAATGGCGGATAAGGGAATCTTGAAGCGATACACGCTTAAGGCAAATGGAACTTATTCGCTTTATAATTTAGATGAGGAATATGAGAAGCTTTTGATTGAGGAGCAGGTAGTCGATGATGATGCAGTTTAATTGTTTTGTCAAAATTCATCGATATATGTAATGTGTCTGACCGAAATCCGAGGTTAGTTGACCAAAAACCGA